>JADGQU010000007.1 GCA_017881545.1 Gemmatimonadaceae bacterium | reverse complement strand
CTTGAAAGAGCTTTATCCCGGCATTCAGAATGACGACCAGTACGTGGTCAAGCTGCACGGCTGGGAGATTCTGGACGAGGACGTCCCAATTTCGTCCACGGACGCCAGGAACGGATCGATTTTCCTGATCACCGACCGCCGCCGGCGACCGGTAGAGTAGGCGTCCCGCGCAATGCGGGCCGCGTTCATCTCCCATAGCGATTGCGGACGCCACGACACCGGATGGGGACATCCGGAGCACGTTGGGCGTCTGCGAGCAATCACCCGCGCGCTGCGCGACGACCCGGAGCTGTTTCACTCGATCGAGCACCTCGAGGGACGCCACGCGACGATCGAGGAGCTCGAGCTCGCGCATGATCCCGCCTATGTGCGATCGGTCAGGATAATCGCCGAGCAGGGAGGCGGGCGCCTCGACGCGGACACTGTGGCGAGCAGCGGATCGTGGGATGCGGCCACCGCCGGCGCGGGATGCGTCCTCCTGGGCGTGGATCTCTCCGTGAGCGGTGTCAATCTGCGCAGCTTTTCCGCCGTGCGGCCGCCGGGTCACCACGCCGTCCACAATCGCGCCATGGGATTCTGCCTCTTCGGCAACGTCGCGATCGCCGCGCACTACGCCCGCCAAAAGCACGGGTTACGGCGGATCCTCATCGTGGACTGGGACGTGCACCACGGAAACGGCACCCAGGCGCTGGTGGAAAATGAGCCGGACATCCACTTCGTCTCGATGCACCAGTGGCCGTGGTATCCGGGAACCGGTGCGGCGGACGATCGCGGTCCACACGAGACGGTCTGGAACATTCCGAAGCCGGCGGGACTGCCGCGCTCCGACTACGTGGACGCGCTCGAGCGCGGCATCGATGCCGCCACCGAGGGTTTTGTCCCGGAGCTGATACTCGTCTCCGCCGGGTTCGATTCCCTCGCCGAGGATCCCCTGGGTGGATTCACTCTTGAGCTCGACGACTTCGAGTCCCTCACACGCTCGCTCGTCGCGCGCGCGGACTCCTGGTGCGGAGGTCGCATCGTTAGCGCCCTCGAGGGCGGATATGCCCCTGAGAGGTTGGCTCAGGCGGCGGTCCGTCACCTTAGCGCGCTCGCCACCTAACGGCTCAGGCAACGGTCCGTCACCTGGGCGCGCTCGCTACGTAATCGCTAACTTGAGAGTTCATGAGCGCGGCACTCCGTAGCCCACTGGACAGCTATCTAACACAGGTGTCCAATCGTCTAGGTATGGCGACCAAAGCCTTGAGCGTTGTCGCCATGGTTTTCGCGCAGCTCGCGCTCGGGTTGACAATCCTGGCTGGACTAAAATGGCGCAAACTTCTGTAGGATCACTGCGTTTGTACGGCGTCGCCGCCGTCGAATCGGGCCAGGCGATGTCGCTTGCCGAAGGCACGACCCTGGTGCACTATCGCGCGCTCGCGGCCGTGGTCGAGCCGACCCCGTACTCGGTTTCGACTCTCCAGGACGACGAGATGTCGAAATACCTGACGGTTCTCGAGGAGGTTCACGCGCACTCCTCGATACTGCCGGCTCCGCCCGGAACTGTTTTCCAGTCGCAATCGACGCTCACCCGCTGGCTCGAGCTCCACTACTTCACGCTCACCGAGGCACTCTCTGTTGTGGAAGGCCACGCTGCGGCACGCGTGAGCGTCACCACCCGGGGCAAGCATGGCGAGGATACCAGGAAGAGTCTTTCCGGACTCGCGGCGGAGAGCCTCAGACTATTGAGAAGCCAGGCCGCCGCGACGGTCACCCTTCCCAAAGCGGACGGTGATGAGGCTGATGACATCGTTGCCCGCGCATCGTTCCTGATCGACACACAGCGCTGGGAGGCCTTCGAGAGCGCCGTGTCCAAGGAAGCTGCGCGTCAGGCGGCCTCACTCGACTTCAAGGTCACCGGGCCGTGGCCCCCGTATGACTTCGTTCGCATGCAGTTCGGGGGCTGACGATGTTCTGCACTGACTGCGGGAGCTGGAACCGGGGAGAAGCGGCGCGCTGCGTCCGCTGCGGCATCATCATGCCCGATAGCGCCGACCGCCGGCAGTCGCCGCCCGATCCCTCCGTCACAGCCCTGCGCCAGGTGACCGGCGGGCGCTACACCATTATGCACCGCGTCGGTGAAGGCGGCATGGCGAGCGTGTACTACGCGCTCCACGTCGTGCTCGATTCCCCGGTTGTGATCAAGGTTCTGCATCCGCACCTCGCGCGCGAGCACGAGATGCGCGAGCGCTTCAAGCGGGAAGCGGAATCCGCGGCGCAGCTGATGCACCCGCACATCTGCAAGATCATCGACTTCGGAATGGTCGACGATCATGTCTTCCTGGTGATGCCGTATCTGGCTCGCGGCACCCTCAGCGACCGCATCGGCGGGCACCGCTCCCTCTCACCGGAAACCACGGCGGCCGTGGCGGCTCAAGTGGCTACCGGACTCGACTACGCGCATCGCCGGGGACTGGTCCATCGCGATATCAAGCCGGACAACATCCTCTTCGATGAAGACGAGAACGCCGTCGTCACGGATTTCGGAATTGCGACCGGGCATTTCCGCAGCCGCATGACCGGAAGTGGCAACGTCATGGGAACTCCGCACTACATGTCGCCGGAGCAGGCGCGTGGAAAGCTTCTCGATGGCCGCAGCGATCTCTACGGCCTGGGCGTCGTGATGTACGAAACGCTGCTCGGCTTCCCTCCTTTCGACGGGGCCGACAGCTACTCGATCAGCTACAAGCACGTGACCGAGACTGCAGTCTCGCCCGACGTCGTTGACTCGAGGATTCCGGCCCAGCTATCGGCGATCGTGATGCGCTGTCTCGAGAAGAACCCCGCCAGTCGCTTCGAGCGCGGCAACGATCTCGCCGACGCACTCATCAACTTTCTGTCGACGGCGTCGGCGCATAACGAGTTCCGCATGGCGCGCACGGCGCGCCCGGTGTCGGCATTGGCAGTCGGATGAAGCTCTCGCACCAGACAATCGAGCTCAACCCGACGCACCCATTCGTGATCGCGCGCGGGGGTTACACGCACCACCGCAACGTCATCGTGCGTCTCACCGACGATGATGGCGTGGAAGGTTACGGCGAAGCGGCGCCCAATCGCTATTACGGCGAATCTGTATCGACGGTCATCGCGGCGCTCGGCCAGTTCAAGCCGGTGCTGGAGCGCGCCGATCCATTCTCGCTCGAGGCGATCGAGGCTCATCTCAACCGCATCCTGCGCGGCAATGCGTCCGCCAAGGGGGCCGTCAGCTCGGCCCTGCACGATTTGATCGGCAAGCGACTCGGACTTCCGGTTTATCGCCTCTGGGGACTCGACGCATCGACCGTTCCACAATCGAGTTTTACAATTGCCATCGCCGAGAATGACGAGCTGGAGAGGCGCGTCGCGGAGGCGCGCGACTACCCGATTCTCAAGATCAAGCTCGGAACCGACCGCGACACGGAGATAGTGCGCATCATCCGGAACGCGGCCCCGGAAAAGCGCCTGCGCGTCGATGCGAACGCAGCCTGGACCGCGAAGCACGCGGTGAAGATGAGTGATTTTCTCGCGGAGCAGGGCGTGGAGATGCTGGAGCAACCCGTCCCCGCGAACGACATCGAGGGACTCCGCTTCGTTCGCAAACGCTCCAAGCTGCCCGTTTTCGCTGACGAGTCGTGCCTGGTGGCCACCGATGTTGCCAAGCTCGCCGGAGCGGTCGATGGCATCAACATCAAGCTCGCAAAATGTGGCAGTCTGCGCGAAGCGCTGCGGATGGTGCACGCCGCCCGCGCGCTGGACATGCAGGTCATGGCCGGCTGCATGATCGAGAGCTCGCTTGGCATTTCGGCGATCGCTCAGATCTCGCCGCTCCTCGACTATGCCGACTTTGACGGTGCGGCCCTTCTGTCCAGCGATCCATTTCGTGGCGCCACCATCGCCGGCGGCTCCATTCGATTGTCCGAGGAACCAGGCCTCGGCGCGACACCGGCGCCGAGTGTAGATCTATCCGCGGCGTTTCAGAGTGCGTGACAAGCCGCCGCGGTTCGTCGAAGTCGCACTGCCGCTGCCGCTCTTCCAGACATTCACCTACGCAGTCGAAGAAGGGCTCGCAAATCCGGTAGTCGTGGGCTCGCGCGTTGTCGTTCCACTCCGAAGCGGCAAGGAGATCGGCGTCTGCATCGGGGTCAGGGACGTCAGTCCGCTCAAGCGGAAGCCCAAAGCGGTGTTAGAATCGCCCGACGCCGAGCCGGCGATAGGCACATCGCTGCTCGAGCTGTGCAAGTGGATGGCGGACTACTACATCGTCCCGCTCGGCGTTGTGCTTCGGACGGTCCTTCCTGCCGCTTTGACGGGCGCCGAGGATCCACGGCCTGCACGAAAGACCCGCCGCGTGGTGAGACTTGGTGCCGACATTCCGTCCCTGATGCAGCGCGACAAATCATTCGCGCGCGCGAAACAGCAGCGCGCGGTGTTCGAGCTGATCGAATCGCTTGGCGGAAATACGTCGCTCGAGAATCTGAGCGCCCAGCTCGACTTCTCGCCCTCCGTGCTCAAGTCGCTCGAGAAGCGGGGACTGATCGTGATCGAGGAAGAGGAAGTCGAGCGCGATCCCTTCTCGTCGCGCGGCGGCATCTCTTCGACGAGACTCGAGCCGACACCGGCGCAGGTGCACGCGATCGATACCATGGCGAGCGCGAAGGAGGGAGATGTCTATCTCCTCCACGGCATCACCGGCAGCGGAAAGACGCTCGTCTACATCGAGCTGCTGCGCCGAATCGTCGACGAGCGCGGGCAGACGGCTATCGTGCTGGTCCCCGAGATTGCGCTCACGCCCCAGACTGTGGATCGCTTCCGCGCGGCGTTCGGCGACAGGATCGCGGTGTTGCATTCGGCTCTCAGCGAGGGGGAGCGCTACGACGCCTGGCTCGCGCTCAAGCGCGGGGACAAGCGGATCGTCGTCGGGGCGCGGTCGGCGGTGTTCGCGCCGCTCGAGAACCTGGGCGCGATCATCGTGGACGAAGAGCACGAGTCGAGCTACAAGCAAGGCGAGACGCCGCGCTATCACGCGCGCGAGGTGGCGATCGTAAGGGCGAAAACCGAGGGCGCGATCACAGTGCTCGGGAGTGCCACTCCCTCGCTGGAGAGCTGGGCGAATGCGTCATCGGGGAAGTACACTCTGCTGACGCTTCCCGACCGCGTCGGTGGCGGACGGCTGCCCCAGGTCGATGTGATCGACTTGCGGAAGATTCCCACCGACTACAACGCGATGGCTCAGGGAGGCGTGGACTATGGGGCCGTCATTCGAGAGCCGCTCCACAATGCCATCGTCGAGACTATGAGTCGTGGGGAGCAGAGTATTCTGCTCCTCAACCGGCGGGGTTATTCATCGTTCATCCAGTGCATCGATTGCGGCGCCGTTGCGACCTGTCCGAACTGCAGCATCACGCTCACGCATCATCGGAATCCGGAGCGGCTCGTCTGCCACTACTGCCTGCATAAGGAAGATCCCAGGCCGGATTGTGTGCGTTGCGGCGGCAGGTATCTCAGACAGCGCGGCCTCGGGACGCAGCAAGTCGAGCGCCTTCTGTCGGAGCGATTTCCGTCGGCTCGCATCGCGCGGATGGACGTGGACACCACGAGCGGAAAGTGGGCGCACACCCGGATTCTCGACCGCGTCGCGTCCGGAGAGGTCGACATACTTCTCGGGACCCAGATGATCGCCAAGGGACTCGACTTTCCCAACGTGACGCTCGTCGGCGTGGTGGACGCCGATGTCGGGATCAACTTTCCGGATTTTAGAGCGTCGGAGCGGTGCTTTCAGCTGCTGAGTCAGGTCTCGGGCCGGGCGGGTCGTGGCGCGAAGGGGGGGCGAGTATTGATTCAGACCAGGCTGCCCGGCCATCACGCGGTGCGGTACGCTGTGGCCCACGACTACGTCTCGTTCGTGCGCGAGGAGATGGAAGGCCGCGTCGATCCGCCCTATCCGCCCAACGTGCGCATCGCGAACATCGTCTTCAGTGGGCTGGTCGAGGATTCGACCGCCAAGCTGGCCATCCACGCCGGGGAATGGCTTCGCGAGCTGATCGCGACGCGCGCTGGAGACGAAGTGACGGTCGTGGGCCCGGCGCCGTGTCCGATCGAGCGAATCAAGAATCGCTGGCGCTGGCACATACTGCTCAAGTCCGCGCATCCGGGAGAGCTCACGCGCGTGAGCCGATACTTCATGGAGCGGTTCGAGGTTCCCAATACCGCGCAGCTGCGTGTGACGCTCGATCGTGACCCAGTAGCCCTGCTGTAAAACGGATGCGGACTACGAACTAACTGCGGACTGCGAACTAACTGCGGATTGAGGACTAACTACAAAGCCTTCGCCGCTCTAGTCGGTAGTCCGCAATTCGCAGCAGGTCCGCAGTCCGCAATTAGTCCGCAGTTCGCAATTGCCGTTGGTCCGCAGTTCGCAGTCCGCAGTCCGCAGCAGCACGACTTATCTTTAGGGCGTGACGATCCTAAGGCATCCCGACTTCAATTCGCCCGCATTGGCGAGCGCACCCGACGCGAAGTTTGTCCCCGCGCCGGCCGATGGCGTGCTCCCGGAGGGCTTCTTCTCGACGACCAACCTCCCCACATACGTGCGCATCAAGGGCGCGTGGCGCATGCCGCGCGAGCCGAGGATGGACGCGTCGCTCGTGCTGGACGGCGACGAGCTCTGGATCAGGGAAGGGCGAAAGCTGAAGAAGGGGGACATGGTTGCCGTCGGCAGCGAGGAGGACGGAAGCGAAGGCATCTACGTCCACACCGGCTCCTTCCTTGGCGACGAGGAAGGCGAATTCAAGTTCATGACGAGCGAGGTGTCGCGCGAAAAGCCGATCGACTACTCGCTGATGGCGAAGATTCTCATCGAGGAGCGCGATCGGGGTGGTTACCCCATCTGGGTGACGGGACCGGCTCTGGTCCATTCGCGCGCGCGCGCCGACATGGTCTGGTTCATCGAGAACGGCTTCGTGTCGGCGCTGCTCGCGGGAAACGCCGTCGCGGTCCACGACATCGAGGCGTCGATATTCGGCACCACGCTCGGAATGACCCGCACTGGCGAAGCGACCACCGGCGGCCATGGCCTCCACATGCGCGCTATCAACAAGGTGCGCGCTGCAGGATCTATCGCCAAGGCCGTCGAGCAGGGCGTGATCAAGGACGGGATCATGCACGCGTGCGTGACGCGGGGAATTCCGTATGTCTTGACGGGCTCAATCCGCGACGACGGCCCGCTCCCCGAGGTGATCACCGACACCCTCGCCGCGCAGGACGCGATGAAGCGGCACACTACGCGCGCCACGATGGCGATCCTGATTGCCACGGCGCTCCACGCGATCGCCACCGGCAACATGCTTCCCGCATTCGTCACGGAGAAGGATGGCTCGATGCGCGAGCTGGCGACCATCTGCGTCGATTCGTCCGAATTCGTGGTGAGCAAGCTCAAGGACCGCGGCACGCACCAGGCATTCGGAGTGGTGACGAACGCGCAGGATTTCATGCACATTCTGAAACTCTACGCGGAGCGCGAGCTAACCGACAGAAAAGCCGCACCAGCCGCCGGTCAAACTTCCAAGGCACCAGCGTGATCGAGACTACCGAGAGATTTCTGCGCGAGATCGCCGACCGCATCGGATTGGATGCGGTGGACGAAGTGAGATTATTTCCACCTCTGCGACAGTCGGGCGTCGAAACAGGAGTGGCCGTTGTCGCCGCCATTCCGCTTCCGCCCGAGCCCCAGCACAAGCACGAGCCCGACGAGCCGCCCGAAGCACTGAGCGAGAGCGCCGGCGACGAGTTCCTCCCGATCGAGGAGGAGGATCGCGAGATCATCGTGCACCGCCATACGGTTTTCACGGCCAGGTACCGCCACACTCTCAAAGGTGTCGATCGCGGAAAGTGGGAAGTCGAGGTCCAGGCCGAGGCCGACGCGCCGCTCGTGACCGTCGATCAGGTCGTGCGTGGCGTCATGAAGAGAGCCGGCGAGCAGTTTGAGCCCGAGAAGATCTCGGCCTCGGCGTTCAGGACAATCGTCGAAGGCGCCGCCACCGCCTAGCTTCGCCGCGGCTTGCATCTCTGCATGTGGTCGGCGAGGGTGTCCTCTCCGCCGTACCGGCAACAAGTCCGGCAGACGGACCAGACTTAAACGGCTGCGCGAGGCAAGGCAGGAGTTAAGCGCGCGGCGTCCGGCGAGGCGTTGTCGGCATTGGCGGCGGCGTAGCGCGCCAGGACCGTGCGGTGGATGTCGCGGGCATTCTCGAGCGATTCACCCGCCAGCTCCAGCCGCTCGGGCGAGATGATGAATGGATAGACCTGGTCGCCGCCGGCGGAGCCGTGCGCGCCAACCTGATCGTCGAACGAGATGATGTCGTAGCCGTCGAACGCGCCGAACAGAACGCAGTCGCCCGCATTCGGCTGGTTCACCAGTGACTCCACCGCTCGCAGGACGTACGGCTCCGTGCCGAAAATCTCGAGCGGGTTCTTGCCGGAAATGATCTGGATCTGACCGTCGCGCAGAATCGCGCGCCCGCGCTTGCCCGCGAGATTCACCCCGCCATGTGAGACTGTTGCCACGAGACCAATTCCCGGGTGCGCGACGAGCTCGTCGTAGAGTCTGGCCCAGCGCGCGTCGGCCATGATCTGCTCCAGCGACAACCGTTGCTCCGTCGCCGCGAAATACACGAGCGCCAGACAGGAGCTGTAGGTCACCACGATATCGTTCGTCCGGTCGACGCGGTACTTCTCCGGAAAAATGATCTCGCGCAGACCGTAGCGGCTTCGGAGCCAGTCGCGGAATTTGCGGATCGCGCCCCTCGCCCCGAACGAAGCCGGCGTCAGCTGCGCGACTGCTTCGACGACCTCGGGTCCGATGTCAGAGTACTCGGTATCCTCGGCGTAGCTGGCCAGCGACTGCGACGCCTCCGCGCCCTTCACCCGTGTCTCGTCGAGAATCCTCTGCACTGTCGCGCCAAGCGACTCCCCGTACTCAACCCGGTAACTCAGGGCCGGCGTCATGCCGTGGTCGGAAAGAATGACCAGGTCGTAGCCGCGCCCTCCCGCCAGCTGGGCCATCCTCCAGATTTCGGCGATGCGCGCATCCGTGCGGCGCAGGTCGACGAGCGCCTGCTTGCTCGATGGCCCGAAGTGGTGAGCCAGCTCGTCGTATTGCATGAAGGTGCTGTAAATAATCGGCACGCCGAGGTAGACATCGAGCAGAATCGCCATCGTCTGCAGCTCGCGCACGACCACGTTGCTGAGAATGCGGATGAACGGAAAGATGCCTTCCGAGTGCGTCACCCTTCCGGCCAGCTCGCCGCGCGCTCGCTCCCATTCCTCGAGCAGCCACTCGAAAGCTCCCTGAAAAACCATGCGCGCCATGCGAATGGGGTGCAGCAGCATGAGGAGTCCCATGCGAGTGCCGCCGAGCCGTCGGTACACCGACATCTTCTCGCGCGTTGCGACGGTGAACGCCACGGTCTGCGCATCGCCGTCGAGAAGATTGACGTAGCTCGAGCCGCCGGCGAGCGCGCCCGGCGAATGGATCCGGTCGCGGATGTACTGCACACCGTGCGGCGCATTGCAGGTGATTACCTTGCGCGCCGCCTTGTCGTAGAAGCGAAATGCCGGGATGCCCGCGTTCTCACCGTGGAACATTCCCGCCTGGCAATAGGGCGTCGCTGACGGGAGTCCGCAGAACCAGCGCCTGAGCGCGAACCCTTCGCGCAGCAGCCGCGAGATCGTCGGGCAAAGGCCCAGCTCGAGGGCGCGGCGCAAATCGGAATACGCGAGCGCATCGATCTGTAGCATGATGAGCCCGCGCTGCGGCGGACGCGGCCGCTTCTCGCGCGCGAACAGACGGTACTTCGTGCGATAGTACCGCTGGAGCAGCGGCCCGGCGCGCGGGCGCGCGCGACGCTCCTTTACTGGAGGTGGCGTTGGATGTGACGTATGAGCTCGCCTATCGGGACAGGCTTGAGGAGGACGTCCGCGCAACCTGCCTCGAGACACCTTTGGCGCGAAGCCGAGTCATTGTGCCCGGTCATCGCAATTGTCGCCCGGGGAAGGGAGCCGCGCTTGCGGAGCGCATCCAGGATCTCGAGTCCATTTCCATCCGGCAGTGTGAGATCGAGCAGCATCAGGTCAACCGGCATAACCGTAGCGCGCTCGACGGCCTCGGCGACGGACGCCGCCGCCTCGACCTCGTAGCCGGCCGCCCCGATAAGAATAAGGTACGCTTCCGTGATGAGCGGACTGTCTTCTACGATCAGGATGCGCGCCGGCACTTAGTCGCGCGGAGGGTTGAGCGGCAGCGTGAAAAAAAACCTGCTCCCCTTGCCAAGCTCGCTCTCGACCCAGATGACGCCCGAATGCAGCTCGACAAAGTTGCGCGCGATCGCAAGGCCGAGGCCCGTTCCATGGTGCGCGCGCGATGCGGACGCGTCGACCTGCGCGAATTCGCGGAACACGAGCTCGAAGTGATCGCGCGAAATTCCACGCCCATTGTCGCCCACCTCCACGACTAGCTCCTTGCCGTTTCTGCCGCGCCTGGAGAAGTCGATCCAGACCCGTCCACCATCGGGCGTGAACTTGATGGCGTTCCCGATCAGGTTGGCCAGCACGTGCTTGACCTTGTCGCGATCCGCGTAAACCGAAGGAAGATCGTCCCCGCTGAGACGCTCGATCGTCAAATGCTTCTTGGCGGCCAGAGCCTCATTCAGCGTCCGCACCTGGTCGACCAGCTCCGTGATGTCGAAATCCGTGCGGACGAGATTCACCTGGTCGCTCGCGCTCCGCACGTAGTTGAGGATCTCGTCGATCATGTCGATCAGCTGCTGGCCCCCGCTCACAATTCCCGACACGCTGTCCCGCTGTTTCGGATTCAGCTCGCCCAGCATTCCCTCTCGCAATACCTCGGCGTGCGTGATGATCGCGGCGAGGGGCGTGCGGAGATCGTGCGAGACGTTGGAGAGGAACTGCGTCTTGAGCGCATCGCGCGCCCGCAGCTCATCGATCGTGCGCTGCGCCTCTTTCGCCTGAGCCTCGAGCGTTTTCTGCCGCTTCTTTGGGGCGGAACGGACCCGGTCGGGCATGCTCATATTGTAGTCGTGGTCGCGTCAGTTTCCAACGCATCCGATTCCACGGCCTCCAGCAGCTGCTGGCGCCGCAGCAGCGACCAGTAGCGTCCGCGCAGCGCCATCAGCTCGGTGTGCCGTCCCTGCTCGACCACCGTTCCTTTCTCGAGGACGATGATCCACGAGGCATCGCGTATCGCGCTTATCCGGTGCGACGCGATTAGCGCCGTTCGTCCCGCCAGAGCTTCGCGCAGCGCCCGCAGAATCTCCGCCTCGGTGTGCGTGTCGACCGCCGACAGCGCGTCATCGAGCAGCACGATACTCGGCTTTTTGGCGAGCGCTCGGGCGAGAGAGGCGCGCTGCTTCTGACCACCGGAAAGGTTGATTCCGCGCTCGCCGAGGATCGTCTCGTAGCCGCCGGGAAACTGATCGATAGTCTGATGGAGCTGCGCGATGCCTGCGGCCCATTCCCCGGTCTGCGTCATTCCGCTCGTTCCGTACGAGAGGTTCGATCCGATGGTGTCGCTGAAAAGCAGACTCTCCTGCGGCACGAAGCCGATGTCCAGCCGCAGCTCCGCCGGCACGACGTTCTTCGTCGGCACGCCATCGATGAGAATCTCCCCCTCCTGCGGATCGTACACTCGCGGAATCAGATCGATGAGCGCGCTCTTGCCACTTCCAGTCGCGCCGACCACGCCGAACGTCGCTCCCGCGGGGACGCTGAAGCTGACGTTGCGCAGGACCCAGCGTGGCTCGTCCGGGGTGTCAGACGGATAGTGAAAGCCGACGTTTCGAAACTCTATTGTGCGGCCAGTCTTGGTCGGCGGCAGATGCTGGCGCGGCTCTTCACCGTTGATGGTCGGTCGAACCTCGAGGATTTCCGCCAGCCGGCCCATCGACGCATCACCGCGCTGAAACAGGTTGATCACCCATCCCAGAGCGATCATCGGCCAGGTGAGCATGGTGAGGTACATGCCGAACGCGACGAACGAGCCGACGGTAATGGTGCCCCTAATCGTCAGCGCTCCACCGGCGCCGAGCACGATGACCGCGCCGAGTCCCCCAAAAAACGCGAATAACGGATTGAGTGTTCCCCACAGCCTTACCAGTGACATGTTGCGCGCCAGGTACTGATCGTTGATCGCGCCGAACCGCGATATCTCGGCCGCTTCCTGACGGTAAGCGCGGACGATCCGCGCTCCGCTCAGATTCTCCTGCGCCCGCGTGGTGAGCGTCGAGAAATGCTCCTGCACCGCCTCGAACCGATCGTGGATCGCCTTTCCCATTTTGATCGTGAGCACCGGAAGGAATAACGTCGGCAATAGCGCGAGCAGCGTCAGCTTGACATCGATGCGAAGCATGAAGTACAGCGCGAACAAGCCGCCCGTGATCGTATTGGCGAGGTACATCACGGCGGGGCCGACCGCCATCCGAACCGCGCTCAGGTCGTTGGTCAGGCGAGCCATGATGTCGCCCGTGCGCGTCTGTGCAAAGTACTCGGCGTCGAGCGTCTCCAGATGTGCGAAGAGATCGTTGCGGAGGTCGTACTCCATCCAGCGGCTGACGCCATTCATGAGCTCGCGCATTCCGTATCTGAAGCCACCACCGATGATGGCGGCGAGCACAATCATGCCGCTGAGCTTCCAGATTGTGCTCATGGGCGCACCGGCGCCGATGGCGTCGATTGCGCGTCGCAGCAGCCAGGGGATGACGCTCCCGATGGCCGACGAGGCAAAGACGATCAACAGGCCCGCCGTAAAGGGGATCCAGTACGGTTTGTAGTACGGCGCGGCGATCCGGAGATTCTTCATGTTTGGCATATGGATTGCCGTGTTTCTATACTCTTGAGCTTGGGTAAAACCAGGCGCTCAATCTCACGATGGAGGAGGCTTAATGGTTCAATATATTCCCCGGTTTAGCGCGTCGCTCGCGCTCTCGCTCGCGTTGCTTGCTGGTGCGTGCGCAAAGAAAGATGACACCGCGGCAGCAGATTCAGCGCTGAATAAGGACATCCAGCTCGCGAACGGGGACACCAGCGCGCGGCCCGCGCTGACCGACGTTCCGGCCGGCACGGCGAATCCAGCGCCGACCACGACCACGACGACGAAGACGACTACTACCACGACGAAGAGGCCGACCACGACCACTCGTCCGTCAGCGCCCGCCGTAACACCGAGTGGAAACACCGTCACTCGCAATCCGTCGGGCTCGGCTGCCAGAATCGGAACGATTCCAGCGGGCGCGACGCTCAGCCTTGCGTCCGGCTCCACGATCTGCACGAACACCAACCACGTCGGCGATCGCTTTAATGCGAGCGTTACAGACGCGATCACCGGCTCGAACGGCGCGGTGATCCCCGCCGGCGCCACCGCGACCGTGGAAGTGACGGAGCTCAAGCGCAGCGAGAACGTCAACGACAATGTCGTGATGGGCTTCCGCGTGGTCTCGGTCAATTTCGGCGGCCACACCTATCCCGTCAGCGCAACCACGGTAAAGGCTGACGTGACCAAGGTGAAGAACCAGCCGAAGGGTAAGGATGTGCAGAAGGTCGTCGGTGGCGCCGCAATCGGCGCGATCGCCGGACAGATTCTTGGAAAGAGCACCAAAGCCACGGTAATTGGCGGCGCCATTGGAGCCGCTGCCGGAGCTGGAGCTGCCGCTGCGACGGCGAACTACGAAGGCTGCGTCAACTCGGGCAGCCGCATCACCGCTACGCTCAACTCGTCCACTCAGGTTAATATCTGAGGAGCCCGCGGTAGCTGAAAAAGAGGCCGGCGTGAGAAATCACGCCGGCCTCTTTTTCATGGTGCCACACTGCATCCATGCAGAGGAGCAACTGCAAAACAGCTCCTCGATGTTAAGAGCCGTTGCGGCTAGAACCCGACTGCTCCTCCGTGCGAACGGGGGTCGTCCACGCCCTCATAACCGCCCTTCACGCGCATGATCGACGCGGCCGATGCGATACCGGCCAGCTCGTAGACGTGGTGTCCCATCTGCGTCAGCCGCGCCATCACCGACGGCTCGACGCCGCCTCTCTCGACGCCGATGGAGTCGGGGAGCGACTGGTGATGAATTCGCGGCGCGCTCATCGCATCCGCGAGCGACATCCGGTGGTCGATCACGTCGAGAATGATCTGCGACGTCGCGGAGATGATCCTCGGGCCTCCGCGCGCGCCGGTCACGAGCAGAAGGTTTCCCTTCGGATCGAGGACGATCGTGGGAGACATGGCACTCAGCATCCGCTTGCCCGGGGCGATCGCATTGGCGGCGCCCTGAATCAAGCCAAACATATTTGGAATCCCGGGCCGGGAAGTGAAGTCGTCCATCTCGTCGTTGAGAAAAAAGCCCGCGCCCCTCACGAACACGCCCGACCCGTACAGGTCGTTCAGCGTCGTAGTTGTCGCGACGGCGTTTCCGGAACCGTCCACGACCGAGTAGTGGGTCGTCTCGTTTCCTTCTCGCAGGCCCGACGCGAGACGCGTCGTCGCGTCGGCGTGGTCGCGCGAGATCGTCTTCGCGATCCCTCTCGCGTACTCCTTGCTCGTTAGCGTAGCCAGCGGAACCTTCACGAATGCGGGATCGCCGAGCTTCGAGTTGCGATCGATGAACGCGCGCTGGGATGCCGACGCCAGCGCGTGGATCCGCTCGGCGCTCCCGAATGGCCGGGTGGGTCCATACGCCTCCAGAATATTCAGCATCTCCGTTATTGTGATCCCGCCCGACGAGGACGGCGGCATCGAGATGAGCGTATAACCGCGATAGACGCTGCGTATCGGCCGACGCCAGATGGGCCGATAGCGCGCAAGATCTTCCTTGGTGATGAGCCCGCCACTCCGCTGCATCTCGGCCGCGATCGAGTCGGCGATGCTGCCGCGATAGAAAACCCGCGACCCTGAATCGGCGATCAATTTGAGCGTGACCGCCAGCTGCGGCTGGACGAGTCGCGATCCGGCGGCGGGCGGCGCGTCGTTGGGAAAAAAGAGCGCTTTTCCCGCGAAGCCGCCGATTCGATATTTCTCCGCGGCGAGCGAAGCGCTCAGCGTCGGGTCGACGATGAAGCCCTCCGACGCAAGACGTATCGCGGGAGCGAGCACTTTCGAGATCGGCAGCACGCCATACTTGCGATGCGCTTCGATCATTCCGGCGACGGCGCCTGGGACGCCCGACGCCTTTGGTCCGATCGTACTCTCGCCGTTCACCTTGCCGTCGGCGCCAATGTACATGTCGCGCGTCGCCGCCAGGGGTGCCACTTCGCGATAATCGAGCGCATCGGTACGTCCGTCCGCCATTCGGATCACCATGTAGCCGCCACCGCCGAGATTTCCCGCTTCGGGAAACGTGACGGCGAGCGCAAAGCCCGTCGCTACCGCGGCATCTACTGCGTTTCCGCCCTGTTTCATCACCTCGGCGCCAACTTCCGCGGCGAGTCGATTGTTGCTGGCGACGATTGCGTGCTGAGCGAATGTCGCGTGTGCGCCGGCGGGAAAGCGCCAGCTGCTGGGGAACACGGCTGGAACGCGAGTCGGTATGGCCGGATCGCCCGAGGTCGGGCGTGGGTAAGGCGACGCGGCGAGAAGCCACGCGGATCCAGCGACGACCACCGCGGCCACTATCAGTTTCTTTTTCAGGGTGAATCTCCGAAGGGTGCGAGCGTGAATTCTATCCACGTCGCACGCCGCGCGTCACCTACCTGCGGCGCGTGGCGCTCCCGCCGAATCCCATCCGCAGCGATAGCCGCAGGCCCGGCATGCTGTTCGTATTGCTCGTGCCGTTCGACAACCCCTTTCTCTCGTGGAGCGCGAATGAATAGTCCGTGAGGATGTCGATGTTGGCGCGGTCGTTGAGGCCGTAGCCAAACCCGTACCCGAGAGCAAACAGCGGGTCGATGTTTCCACCAGTCGGAGTCAGTTTCGCGCCGTCGGAATCGCGCTTCAGATTCCTGTACCCGACGACTCCCCCGTTCAGCTCCAGCACCTGATGGAGGCCGAGTCCCGCTCCGGAGTGGAATGTCAGGACGAGAGTCATCAAGTCGAGATGCGCGTCGCAACCGGTGCCGTTCGCGCAAAACACTGTCCCACCCGGGGGGACCGGCACATTCGCGGTTGAAGAATAGAGGAACGGTACGTGCGACCAGCTTCCAGCCAAGCCAAAAGAGGAGCCGTTATTGCCGCCCTTCTCGATGGATCCGCGATACGCAAAGTTCGTGGAATTTCCAAAATCCCAGGTGCTCGCGCTCGCGCCGTCGTTTACCTGGTTTGCCCTGAATCCGGATACCCCCGCGGTGATCCAGAAGCCCGGATCATTGGTGTAGGCGCTGGGCCGCCTCGGCATCTGCGCGTCGAGTGTCGCGGCACCAAACATCACAGTCGATAACACCAGAGAAAAACGTTTCATCATGTTGCTCCAAGTTGTCTTGCGATTCGCGCAAGCCGTCCGGTAAGTTTGATCGTGGATCACCGCTCAGCAGCGCTTTGATGCTCGACCCCCGCGAAACGGAACGCCGCAACCCGCGTACCGTCTCGATCGATCTCGCGTCGCCCCTCGAGATCGTAGACATGATAAACGCGGAAGATCGCAGAGTTCCCGAAGTTGTCGCGACTCAGCGCGAGCAGATCGCGCGCGCGATCGAGCTTGCCGAAGCAACATTTCGTGCCGGAGGACGATTGTTCTACGTCGGGGCCGGTACCTCAGGACGACTGGGAGTGCTCGACGCAAGCGAGTGTCCGCCGACCTTCGGCACCAAGCCTGAAATGGTGCAGGGCATAATCGCCGGTGGATTGCCTGCGCTGACACGGTCGCAGGAAGGAGCGGAAGACGTCGTCAAGAACGGCGCCCTCGCGATTGACGAGCACGGAGTCGACAAGAGGGATTTCGTAATTGGAATCGCCGCCTCGGGGACGACGCCCTACGTTCGCGCCGCGCTCGAGCGCGCCGGAGCGCTCGGCGCCAAAACCGGAATCGTCGCCTGCTCGCCGCCGCCGCCCGATTTGGTGGCGAGAGTCGACGTGACGATACTTCCAATCGTCGGCCCCGAAGTCGTCACCGGCTCGACGCGCATGAAGGCCGGCACCGCGACCAAGCTCGTGCTCAACACGATCACCACCGGCGCCATGATCAGGCTCGGCAAGACGTACGGGAATCTGATGGTCGATCTCCGCGCGACGAACAACAAGCTGATCGACCGCAGCCAGCGCATCGTGATGGAAGTCTGCGGAGTGTCGCGAGAAGAAGCGACGACGCTCCTGGAGCGCGCCGGCAAGAGCGTCAAGCTTGCGATCGTGATGCAGAAGAAGGGAGTCTCGCGCGAAGAAGCCGAGAAATTGCTCGACGAGAACGGTGGCGTGGTGCGGCGGGTCACGAAGGACGCGCCGCCTCCAGTCCGGGAAGCGTAGCGTGTCGTCCGGCGTCGTCGTTGGCTTGATGTCGGGCACTTCTCTCGACGGAATCAGCGCCGCCGTGGCGCGCTTCCGCGACGCGAGCGACGGCCGGATCGATGTCGATCTCCTCGCCCACACATCGCGCGCGTACACGAGCGCGCAGCGCACGCGCCTCACCTCCGCCCTCGGGGCTGGGAGTCCATCCGAGTACTGCCGGCTCAACTTCGATCTCGGAGCTTGGCTCGCCGATGCGGCGATCGAGGTGATAGCCGAGGCCGGCGTCGCGCGCGAAGACATCGCGGCGATTGCATCGCACGGTCAAACGATCTGGCATGAGCCGGGACACTCCACGTGGCAATCGGGAGAGGCGGCCGTCATCGCCGAACGAACCGGCATCGATGTCATCAGCGACTTTCGCGTGCGCGACGTCGCGGCGGGTGGACAGGGCGCGCCGCTGGTTCCGATTGCCGACGCAATGCTCTTCTCCTCCGAATCGGAGTGGCGCGGTCTGCAGAACCTCGGCGGCATCGGCAACATCACGGTCGTGCCCCCGCACGGTCAGGTCGAGAGCGTTCGCGCGTTCGACACTGGCCCTGGTGTCGCCGTGATCGATGGAGTGACGCGGGCGATCCGGCCAGATCTCCCTTACGACGTGGACGGAAAACTGGGGCGCGCCGGCAAGCCCAACATGCGGATAGTGGCCGAGCTGATGAAGCACCCCTATTTCAGCGCGCCGCCACCCAAATCCACGGGTCGCGAACTTTTCAACTCGGACTACGTCCAGAAATTGATCGCGGCCGGTCACGCGTCTGGCGGCAGCGACGAAGACATCGTCGCCACCGCTGTTCAGCTAACCGCGGAAAGCATCGCCGACGCGTACCGGCGGTTCATCCCGGAACCGGTGCGCGAGGTACTGGTCTCCGGCGGCGGCGCAAAGAATCCCGCATTGTTCGCCGCGATCGAGAAGACAGCGGCGCCCATGACCATTCGCCACTTCGACGATGTCTATTTCGACGGAGAGGCGAAGGAAGCCGTGGCCTTCGCATTGCTTGGATATCTGCACGTGATGAAACGACCGGGCAACGTTCCCACGGCCACAGGTGCGCGCGGTCCACGTGTCCTGGGGAAGCGCACGCCCGCATGAGTGAGATCGCCGAGCTCTTCTACCCGGCCATCCGATGGGATGCTTCGCACGGCTACGAGGGCGAGCGGGCCGCCATCGACCAGGCGCTCCAGCTCGGCGTCGGAGGATTCATTCTGTTCGGAGGTCCATCGGAGCACGTCGCGGTGCTCACCGAGCATCTTCACTCCAAGTCGCGCATCCCACTGCTGATAGGCGCGGATCTGGAGCGCGGCGCGGGGCAGCAGTTCGCGGGACAGACGGCGTTGCCGCCGCTGGCGGCGATCGCCTCGCTGGAGGACATCCAGGCGGTGCGTCGGTCCGCGGCCGTCAGCGCAGCCGAGGCGCGGGAGCTGGGAATCAACTGGATATACGCTCCCGATTGCGACATCGACGTCGAGCCGACCAATCCGATCATCGGCACGCGCTCCTTTGGATCCGATCCCGAGCGTGTGGGAGAGTACGCCTCCGCGTGGATCGACGCGTGTCAGTCGGAAGGCGTGCTCGCGTGCGCGAAGCATTTTCCCGGTCACGGGCGCACGACCGTCGACTCGCACAAGGAGCTGCCCCGCGTCGAGGAGTCGGCGGCAACGATTCGCGAAACGGATCTCGTCCCATTCCGCCACGCGATAGAGCGCGGAGTCGCCTCGGTCATGTCCGCGCACGTCGCGTTCCCGGCGCTCGATGCGAGCGGCGCGCCGGCGACGCTCTCGCGCGCGATTCTGACGAACCTTCTGCGCAACGAGCTGGGGTTCACGGGCCTGGTTGTCACCGACGCGTTGATCATGGACGGAGTGCTCGGCGGCGGAGAGGCAGAGGCGGTAGTCCGCGCGCTCGACGCCGGCTGCGATTGCCTCCTCTATCCCAAGAACATCGTCGAATCAGTGGGAGCGGTGCAAAAAGCGATCGACGAAAAACGGCTCGACACGGACAGGATCCACCAATCAATCGAGCGACGCAGAAGGTGGGCTCGCTGGGCGGCGCTCTCGCGGGAGACAAATCGTGTCGGTCGCGACGAGACCGGATGGTCCGTTCAACTGGCCGAGCAGGTCGTGCACGTGCTACGCGGAAAAGTCCCGCAACTCCAGCAACCGTGGAATCTCGTCATCGTGGACGATGACCTGGGCGGCCCGTATCCCGCTCCATCGCGCGACCCTCTCGTCTCGGCGCTGCGCATGGGCGGAGTGGATCTGGTGGTGAATGGCGATCCGGCCGGCGCCACCGGCGCAACTGTGATTGCCCTGTTTGGCGATATCCGCGCGTGGAAGGGAAGGCCGGGGTACTCGTCGTGGTCGATGGAGACGGTGCGCCGCACGCTCGAGCGCACCAAGGATGGAGATCGCCTCATCGTTCAATTCAGCCATCCGCGCCTCGCGGCCGAGCTTGATGGGGATGCGCCGATCCTTTGCGCGTGGGGTGGGGAAGCGGTGATGCAGCGCGCGGCCGCGCGGGTTTTGCTGCGCGAGGTAGCGGCGGGCAAAGCAGGGAAGAGCGCGCGAGGCATTCGGTAGCCGGCGCGAAAGGGAGAAACTCATTGACCGAGAGCACCCCGACCGAGAGCGCGGCGACCGAGAGCGCCGCCAGGACATCTCCATTCCGCATCTTCGCGCAGCCGAAGATGGCAACTCTTCTGGTGCTGGGGTTTTCGTCGGGCTTGCCGTTTTATCTGACCAGCAAGACCCTCCAGGCCTGGATGACGACGGCAAAAGTGGATCTCGCCACCATCGGATTCTTCAGCCTCGTCACGCTGCCGTACTCGCTCAAGTTCGTGTGGGCGCCGGTGATGGACCGGTACGTCCCGCCATTCCTTGGTCGACGCCGCGGCTGGGTGTTGATCACCCAGGTGCTTCTCCTGCTCGCCATCGCCGCGATGTCACTGCACGACCCGCGAACCGGACTCAAAATGCTCGCGATCAATGCGATCGCGATCGCCTTCTTCAGCGCGTCGCAGGATATCTCGCTCGATGCTTACCGGACGGATGTGCTGGAGAATCGGGAGATGGGCGCGGGCGCGGCGGTGTTCGTCATGGGTTACCGCATCGCAATGATCACGACCGGCGCGCTTGCCTTTTTTCTCGCCGAT
>JADGQU010000363.1 GCA_017881545.1 Gemmatimonadaceae bacterium | reverse complement strand
CGAGGTGCTCGCTACAACCGACGCCGCGAGCGATACGCTCGAGCACCACAAGACGCTCCGCAACGTGGAGCTTGGCGGTCGCGTGATCCCCACTTTTCGGCCGGATGCGCTGTTCCGGATCGCGTCGCCGGGGTGGCCGGCGGAGCTGGATCGTTTCGGGCGCGTCACTGGCGGCACGATCGGAAGTTGCGCCGAGCTGGTGAATTCGCTCACGCGGCGGCGCGCGGCCTTCAAGGCAATGGGCGCGACCGCGACGGACCACGCCGTCGTCGTCCCACACACCGAACGACTGAAGGATGCGGAGGCAGAGCGCCTGTTCACCAAGGCCGGACAACGTGCGGCCACCGAAGACGACCAAGCGCGCTTCGAGGCGCATCTCCTCATGGAGATGGCGCGCCTCTCGGTGGCCGATGGGCTCGTGATGCAGTTGCACGCCGGCTCGCTGCGCAATCACAACGAGCTGGTTTATCGCCGCTTTGGAGCGGATCGGGGCGGCGACATCCCGGTGGCAACCGAGTTCACACGCAACTTGCGTCCGCTGCTGAACGCGTATGGGAATGACGCGCGCTTTCAGCTCATCGTGTTCACGCTCGATGAGTCGACGTACAGCCGCGAGCTGGCACCGCTCGCGGGTCACTATCCGGCAATGCTCCTGGGGGCGCCGTGGTGGTTCCACGATTCGATCGAAGGGATGACGCGCTTTCGCCATCAGACCACCGAGACCGCGGGGATCGACAACACAGTGGGCTTCACGGATGACACGCGCGCGTTCTGCTCGATCCCCGCTCGGCACGATCTCGCTCGACGCGTGGACGCGAACTATCTGGGCGGTCTCGTCGCGCGTCACATCGTCGACATGAGCGAAGCCAGCGAGATGGCGAAAGCTCTGGCGTACACCCTTGCAAAGCGAGCATATCGGCTGACTTGAGACGAGCGAGGAACGCGAACGGTGCGCGTTGAAATTCCATGGGTGAGCCCTCTATTCGTGGGTCTGGCGGGAGATACGCCAAGGTATGCTGAAACTTTCCAACCATTTCGGGCGATAGGGTATCTAACGCGGTAAGCAGTTGTTAGAGACAATCACCCAGACTGGACAGCACTATGATCGTTGCCGCTCTCCTGGGACTCGCTCTGAGTCTCCAGGCTCCCGATCAAGTACCCCCGCGCGCCGATGCGCGGCCCCAGACCCCCAATCCCGTCTCGCGTAGAATCGGCGCGCCGACGGACAGCGGCGTCACCGCCACTCGTGCGGACGCTGCGCCCGTTATCGACGGCAAGGACGACGACGCGGTCTGGCGCACTGCCCCGCCCATCACAGGGTTCAAGCAGTGGCAGCCGACCGAAGGAAAGGAGCCTCGCTTTAAGACCGAGGCCAAGGTCGCTTACGACGCCGCGAATCTTTACGTGTTCGTACGGGCTTTCGACCCGCACCCTGACAGCATCATCCGGCTCCTCGAGCGGCGCGACAGCTTCACGCCCTCCGACATGGTCTGGATCTTCGTCGACTCTTATCACGACAGGCGCACGGGTTACGAGTTTGGCGTAAACGCGGCCGGAGTAAAGATCGACCAGGCGGTTTATGACGGCGGCAATGAAGACGGGGCCTGGGACGCCGTCTGGGACGCAGCGACCCGTATTGATTCGCTAGGCTGGACGGCCGAGTTCCGGATTCCGCTCTCGCAGATGCGCTATAGCAGGGACCACTCGCACATTTTCGGCTTCACGATCGATCGCGACATCTATCGGTATAGCGAGCGCGTGAGCTGGCCCGTGTTCAGTCAGTCGAAGCCGGACCTGGTGTCGCAGCTCGGCACCCTCGACGGCATGGATGGCCTGGAACCGCCGCGCAAACTCGAGGCGATGCCCTACGTCGTCACAAAGAGCGCGTCGCAGATCACCAACAACGCCTACGGGCAAAAGGGAAACGTGACAGTCGGCGGCGACATCAAATACCGCGTCATGTCCAATCTCACGCTCGACGCCACTGTAAATCCGGATTTCGGGCAGGTCGAATCCGACCCCGCCGTCCTCAACCTCTCCTCGTACGAGTCGTTCTTCGACGAGCGGCGGCCATTCTTCGTCGCGGGCCGTGGGTTGTTCCGCTTCGACGTGAACTGTAGCGCCGTCAACTGCAATGGTGAGACGCTCTACTACAGCCGGCGAATCGGGCGGACACCGGAGCTGGCGGGCATCTACGGTGACACCGTTCCGCTACAGCCGACGACGATTCTCGGGGCCGCCAAGCTGCTTGGCAAATTCCCGCACGGGACGACGATCGGCGTGCTCGACGCCGCGACCGAGCGCGCGACGAGTCCTGGCGACACGACCTTCGAGCCGCGGACGAACTTCGCCGTCGTACGAGCTACGCAGGACTTCCGCGGCGGTAACAGCGCCGTCGGGGGAATGTTCACCGCCGTGAACCGCAGCCTCGACGCGTGGTCGTCCCCCTATCTGGGAAAGAGCGCCTATGTGGGCGCCCTGGACTTCCGCCATCGAATGTTCAAGAACAATTACGAGGTCTCCGGATCACTCGACCAGAGTCGCGTGCAGGGAACGCCCGACGTGATTCTCTCCACGCAGACGGATGCGGTGCACAACTACCAGCGTCCGGACGCCGCCCTTCCGCTCGATCCGACCCGCACGTCGCTCTCCGGCGACGCGGAGGAGTTCAAGTTCGGCAAGATCGGCGGACAGCACCTGTTGTTCGAAACCGACTATCAGCGACGCTCCCCGGGATTCGAGATCAACGACCTGGGCTTCCTCCGCCGCGCCGACCAGGTGTCGTGGAATACGTGGATGGGATTCTTCGACCGCCACGAGCGGAAGCTTTACAACCGCTTTCAGTGGAACAACAACTGGTGGCAGTACTGGACCGCGGACGGGCTGCCTCTCGAGGCGGCTTACAATACCAACACGCATATCACGTTCAAGAACAACTGGGGGCTACACACAGGCGGAACTATAGGACAGCTCGGCACGACCTACGACGATCGCGCGGCGCGGGGCGGGCCGGCGATCCGGCAGGATTCCTATGTCGCCCCGTGGATGTTCATTACTGGCAACGATCGCCGCGCGCTGGTTCCGTTTATCGGCTTCAACTATTTCAGGGGGGACGCCGGACGGAATTCGTCATTGAGTCTCAGCCCCGAGCTCGATTACAAATTCCTCGGGCGATTCAGCTCGGCGGTGACGTTCAACTGGTCGCACAACATTTCCGACAATCAGTGGTTCGGCAACTTCGACGACGCGGGAGTGACCCACTACACTTTCGCCCACCTCGACCAGCACACGACGTCGTTGACGGC
>JADGQU010000086.1 GCA_017881545.1 Gemmatimonadaceae bacterium | reverse complement strand
CTCGAGAGAATGACCAAGCGGTGGTCCCTCGACGAGATCGTGACCAATACTGGAAAGCCGAGCGAGATCTACTACCTGATGCGGCTCAGGAAATCGATCCCGCGGGATGTGTTTCTGACTGCCCTCCATGAGAACACGGAGGGCGTCATCTCCTCGGCCGATCTTGAATCCGGCGTGCCGGCCGAGAAGGAAAAGGACAAGAAGGAAAAGAAGGACAAGAGTGATGGCGTGAACGCATGATCAGCAGGAGCGGAATCGTACTGCTTCTGTGTGCAATGCCTTACGTAGCCGCGTGTCGCGATACTCCCAAGGCAAGGGCCGCGGAGCTACAAGAATTAGCAGCCGCGCGGATGCAGGAACTCGCGCGCCGGATCGCGACGGCGAACGCCGATCCGGCCAAGGTCATGCCGATCGCCATGTGGATAATGCCCCCACAGCTGCGGGAGATTTCCGGCCTCGCCCTCACCTCCCGCGGGACTGTCCTCACGCACGACGACAACTCCGGACGAGTCTCCGAGATCGACCCCACAACCGGAATTCTGGTCAAGAGTTTTTCGCTCCTCGGAAACCAGAAGGAAGACTTCGAGGCGATTACGATTGCCGGCAACGACATCTACCTGATGGCGAGCGATGGGAAGCTGTTCAGATTCAGGGAGGGGGCGGACGGACAACAGGTTCAGTTCATTATGTTCGATACCGGCCTGGGCAAGAAATGTGAGTTCGAGAGTCTCGTCTACGAGTCGGACAGCACACGTCTGGTGATGGTGTGCAAGAGGATTCTCGACAAGTCAGCGCCGAAGGACCTCGTGATATACCGAATGCCGCTCCCGCTCAACCGCGAGACGTTCACGGTCGTCCAGGTGCCGGTCAAGCAGGTAGTCGGATCGAACAAGTGGAAGGGCTTCAGACCTTCTGATATCACCATCGATCCGTTCACGCGGAACTACGTGATCATCGCATCCCACGAAAAGGGGCTTCTCGTCCTCACGCCTGATGGTGATGTCCTGCGCTCCGAGCCGCTGCCGGGCGACCACCGCCAGCCGGAGGGGGTGGCTATCACCAAGGACAGCATCCTGATGATAAGCGACGAAGCGAACGTGAAACCAGCTGCGATCACGCTGTACAAGTGGCGGCCATGATGGGAGCCAATAACCAACCATATGATACAGATCAGAAATCCGTTTAGAAGCACGACCCTGCTTCTGGCCGCGCTGCTGTCGACAAGCGCCCTTTCCACAGCAGCCGCTCAGACTCCGACAGTCCGCAACGTTGGCACAGACAGCGTGGTCGTCGTCCCGGGGGAAATCTTCGAGGCGGGAAGTTTCCATCGCTTTTTCCTGGGTGACAATTATCGCGCCGAATGGACGACACCGATCAAGGTGCCGGTTCTCAACCTGAGAACTTTCCATGGCGGGCTCAAGCCCCTCGAGAAAGGGGGCGGCGCACAGACCATCTCGCTCCGGTTCGCCGCGGCCGACGGCTCGGAGTTCGTCTTCCGCTCGGTTCGCAAGGCATCCACCGTCCTGCCCGCGCAGTACAAGGGCACGATCGTCTGGTACGTCCTCCGCGACGCGGGAAGCGCTTCGCATCCCCTGGGCGCGATCGCGGCGGCTCCGATGCAGGCCGTTGCTGGAGTGCTTCATCCCACGCCGGTCGTCGCGATGATGCCGGACGATCCCGCGCTCGGCGAGTTCCGAAAGGAATTTGCTGGCATGCTGGGCGAGCTCGAGGAGCGTCCGGAGGTGCCGAAAGGCACTGACGGGACCGGGTTCGCCGGGGCGAGCAAAATCATCAGCAGCGACACGCTACTCGGGCGAATCAATACCGACGCGAAGACGGAGGTCGATGTGCGTGCTCTGCTCACTGCACGCGAGTTCGATCTGCTGATTGGCGACAACGACCGGCATCCGGACCAATGGAAATGGGCGCGCATTGGAAAAAAGGATGAGATGCCGTGGCAGCCCATTGCGGTAGATCGCGACAAAGCGTTCGTAACGTACGAGGGCCTGGTGATGAGTATCGCGCGCTTGGTACAGCCGAGTCTCGTCACCTTCGACAGGGAGTCTGCGAACCCCACGCACCTGTTTGCCAACGCCGGCGAGTTCGACCGCCGCATGCTCGGGAGCCTGGACAGAACGGTTTGGGATTCGGTAGCGACCAGCCTGATGGAGCGAATCACCGATCCGGTGATCGACGACGCCATGAGAGCGCTGCCGCCTGAGTATGCGAGCATTTCACCCAGGGTTGCCGCCAAGCTCAAGGCGCGACGCAACGGTCTCCGCGTCGTAGCCGATCGTTATTACCACGAGCTGTGGCGAGTTGCTGACATCCACGGCACTGATGCAGACGACCAGGCGACAGTGGTGCGCTCGGGCGAGGGACTCGTGGATGTTCGCATCCAGTCGGGGAACAGCGCTCCCTATTTCAGCCGGCGGTTCGACCTGGGTGAGACCAAGGAGATCCGCATTTATCTTCACGGCGGCGATGACCGGGCTACCGTCGACGGGAATGTGCAACGGAGTATCCCGGTGAGGATCATAGGCGGCAACGGGACCAATACGTTCGTCGACCTTTCGACCGTAGGCGGCAAGAGAAATCCGACGCGGTTCTACGATGCCGGAACAGTTCAAGACGTGAAGTACGCGAAGGACACCGTCGATGAGAAGATCAATATCGACAACGCATTCAACCACTCCTTCAATCGCCGGCCGTGGGTGCGCGCTTACGGAGAGCTGTTACCTCCTCTGAGGGACAACGGCACCACGATTCGTCCCGTACTGGGGCTGCATTCACAGCGCGGTCTCGGGATTTATCCCGTGGTCGGCCTGGCGCGCTACTCATACGGATTCCGCACCGTTCCATATTCCAGTTTGGCGGAAGCGGATGTCGCGTATTCGGCGAAGAGCCATCGCTTCCGAATTCGCAGCAACCTGGACAAGCGATTCGAAGGATCCGACATACACCTTCCGGTGACGGCCCATATGTCACAGTTCGAGGTCGTAGAGTTTCACGGCTTCGGCAACGATGTTCCGGATTTACGTGGAACTCTCTACGAGGTCAGACAGCGGCAGTGGGAGATCAATCCCGGCATCGGCAAATCGTTCAGCCCGGTCAGCGACATCTCGATCGGCCCGATCGTTCGGTACACGACGACCGACAGTCTCGCCAATCGGTTCATCGCGCAGCAGCGACCGTACGGGTTCACGAAATTCGGACAGGCCGGTCTGCGGCTGAAGGTGCACCTCGATAGTAAATACGTCAGTCAATACTTCCCGGACACCCTGAAGCCGCGTTTTGTTCTCGACGTCGCGGGGGCAGGATATCCGGCGATCTGGGACGTCGTGAACCGCTATGAATCGGCCGACGGCTGGGCAGCCGCGTATTTCACGCTGCCAGTTCCCAAGAAACCAGTCCTCGCGTTCCGCGGCGGCGGGAAGAAGCTATGGGGGAACTTTCCCTATTTCGACGCGGCGTTTCTCGGAGGATCGGAGTCGTTCAGGACCGAAGAGAAACAGCGATTCGCCGGCGACGCCTCGGTGTATGGAACCGCCGAGCTGCGTGTGCCGATCGCCAAATTCCCGTTTATCCTTCCGCTCGATGTCGGAGCGCTCGCCTTCACTGACGTCGGGCGAATCTATGTGAACGGCAATTCACCGAGCGGCTGGCACAATGCCTCGGGCGCAGGGTTGTGGATTGGGTATCTCAACCCCGGTCTGAACTTCAACATTCTATACACGAATCACACCCCGGGCCACATCAAAACCTCTCTCGGATTTGCATTCTGACGTGAGGATGGCCTGAGCGGAGCTTGCGATTAGTTTTCAGGCAGCGCTACCCACAATCAAATCTGAGCCATGGGCATCTCGCCGGATTCATATCTGACTCTCAGCAGCACCGGCTCTCACCAGCTGAGAAACGATTCGGACATCCGCATCTCCGCGATCGACATTGGGTCGAACTCGATCCGCCAGACGATCGCCGATGTTTCTCCCACCGGCGTCATCCGCGTGGTGGACGAAATGAAAGCGGCGCCCAGACTTGGCGCCGGCCTCGACAAGAAGGGATGCATCAGCGATCTCGCCATTCAGAACGCGCTCAGCACGTTGACCCGGATGGAGACGCTGGCGACGCAGCTCGGCGTGAAGCGCACTGAAGTCGTGGCGACCAGTGCGGTGCGCGAAGCCAGCAACGGCGATGAATTCCTCAAGCGCGTAAAGGCGGAGACGGGCCTCAAGGTGAGAGTGCTTAACGGCGAGGATGAAGCGCGTCTCAGCTTTCGCAGCGCGCTCGCGCATTTCGATCTGGGAGTGGGCCGCGCGGTGGTGATGGACATCGGAGGCGGCTCGCTCGAGCTCGCGTTGAGCGCCGACGGTCTCGTCGAGCGCCTGATCTCGCTACCGCTGGGCGCCATTCGCATGACGGAACAGTACCTCGGTCCCGGCGGAAAGAAGAAGGGAATGCGCAACCTCAGAAAGCACGTTCGACTGGAGCTGCGCCGTCACCTTTCGGCGCGCCACTGGCACGCGACGCGGATCACGTGCTCGGGCGGAACATTCACCAGCCTGGCTTCGATTTACCTCGCGCGCATCGGGATGGAGAGCGCGAAGACCGTGCATGGAACCGTCGTCCCGCGCATCGAGCTCGAGCACATGGTCGACCTGCTGAACAACATGTCGCAGGACGAGCGGCAGTCGGTGCCGGGGCTGAGCGAGGCGAGGAGCGACATCATCGTTGCCGGCCTTGCGGTCGCGGCCGAAGTCGCCGCGCGCACCGAAGCAAAGGAGCTGGTGATCTCGGGCTACGGCATCAGGGAAGGCATTCTCCTCGAGAGCGCTCACGTGGCGCCGGTGTCCGCCGATCCGGGCGAAGCGCGCGAACGTTCAGTGAGAGAATTGGCCGAGCGCTCGCACTACGAGGAGCCGCATTCGAAGCACGTTCAGAAGCTGGCGCTTCAACTGTTCGATTCCATCGGGCAGCGGTTGGGATGCTCACCGGACGACAGGAGATTGCTCGCTGACGCGGCGCTCCTTCACGACATCGGATATCACATCAGCTACGACAAGCACAACAAGCATTCATATCACTTGATATCGCACGCCGACCTGCTGGGCATGACGCCGGCGGAGCAGGTGATGGCCGCGAATGTCGCCCGCTATCATCGCGGCGCCGAGCCCAAAAAGAAGCACGTCAATTATGGCGGCCTCGAAAAACCGATGCGTGCGACGATCAAGAGATTGGCGGCCATCCTGCGCGTCGCCGACGGCTTTGACCGCGGTCACGCCGCCGCCGTGGCGGAGATAAGGGTGCGCTGGCTCGACCGCGCCTTGAGACTCACGGCAGTGCCCCAACACCAGGGTGCAAACCTGCGCCTGGAAATCTGGGGAGCGAGCCGCAAGTCCAGACTGCTATCCGAAGTCGCCGGCGTTCCTGTTGAAATCGTGGCGCCGGACGGAGCTGTGATGACCTTCGCTGACGAGGTTGGGGCGGCCGACTAAGCGCTCGCTGGCAGTCGGGCTAGCTGTTCGCCCTGGCGAGCCTGCTAAGCGCCTGCTCCCTGGCTGTGCCAGGATCCCTGACGCGCATTTCATCAACGGGTGGCTGCGCCGACGTTGACTGCGCCGACGTTGGCTGTGCCGGCACGAGTCCCCATGAATTCACGAGCAGGCGCTCGTGGGTTGAAAAGACAGGATTCTCCCCTGGCTTTCTCTGAACGTACGTGCCGTCCGGACCCAGATCCCATGCCTGCCTGTTGTCCGCGAGGCAGGTATCCAGCAGCGAGACGACGCGCGGGTGGAGCTGCCGGTCTTCGATTGGAGTAATCACCTCGACGCGCCGATCGAAGTTGCGGGGCATCCAGTCCGCCGATCCGAAATACAGCTCCTCATCGCCGGCGTTGGCGAAATAGAAAATCCGGGAGTGCTCCAGAAAGCGTCCGACGATGCTCATCACCCTGATGTTGTCACTGACTCCGGCGATGCCGGGTCTGAGGCAGCAGATCCCGCGAACGATCAGATCGATCTCGACGCCCGCCTGCGAAGCCTCATAGAGGTGCTGGATGATGTCGGCGTCCACCAGCGCGTTCATTTTCGCAATGATCCGCGCGGGCTTTCCCGCGCTGGCGTTGTCCGCTTCCCTGTCCACCATCTCGGTGAACCGCTTCCGCATATTCGCCGGCGCCACGAGCAAGCCCCGGTAGTTGCTCTGATGGGAAAAACCGGTGAGTGCGTTGAAGAGATCCGTCAGATCCGCGCCGATGAAAGGACTGCAAGTGAGCAGACCCAGGTCGGTATAGACATGCGCCGTCTTCGAGTTGTAGTTGCCGGACCCGATGTGAGCGTACCGTCGAATTCCGTCGGGCTCTCGCCGGACGACCAGCACGGTCTTCGTGTGCGTCTTGAGGCCGGGCAGGCCGTAGGCGACGTGAACTCCGAATCCTTCCAGCGTCCTCGCCCAGGTGATGTTGTTGACTTCGTCGAATCGGGCCTGGAGCTCGATCAGGACGGCCACCTGCTTACCGCGCTGCGCTGCTTCCGTCAGCGCGCGCACGATCGCCGTATCGCCCGACGTGCGATAGAGCGTCATCTTGATCGCGAGCACGTTCGGATCTACAGCGGCCGATGTCAGAAAATGCTCGACCGAGGCCGAGAACGAATCGAACGGGTGGTGGAGAAGGATGTCCCCCGCGCGAATTGCGTCGAAGATCGAGCGCGACGTGTCTCGAAGCTCCGGCGGTGTGGCCGGCACGAATGGCGCGTCCCGCAGCTCGGGGATCTCCATTGTAGCGAGCCACATCAAATCACCCAGATCGAGCAGCGGTCCGGACTCGACAAGGTCCGCTTCCGTGAGAGCCGGCATTTCAGGGGGCTGGTCCTCGAGCAGCTCGCCGAGGAGAAGCTTGCGCAGATCCGGCGGCGTGCCACGCTGTACCTCGACGCGAACCACCTCGGCGAAGCGGCGCTGGAAGACCTGCTCCTCGATTATCGTGAGGAGATCTTCGTCTTCGTCGGAGTGAGCGAGCTCGAGGTCCGAGTATCGGGTGACGCGGAACGTGCTGAAGCCGCGTATCTCCATTCCTGGAAAGAGCGCACCGAGGTTGGCTCCGATGACGCGCTCGAGGGGGACGAACTGGTTCTTGCGGCCGAAGGGAATCCAACGCGGCAGAACCTTCGGCACTTTCACGCGCGCAAAACGTGTGGCGTTGGTCGCCGGATCGTAGACCTGAACGGCGAGTGAGAGCGAGAGGTTGGAGATGTACGGGAACGGATGCCCGGGATCGACGGCGAGAGGCGTGAGTACGGGAAAGACCTGTGACTCGAAAAAGTTTCCCACCACGTGCAATTCGGCTTCAGAAAGCTCCTCCATCCGCGCGAGTCTCACTCCGTGCTCCCCGAGCTCCGGCAGCAGCACATCGTACAGGCAATTCTGCTGTTGCTCGATGAGATCGGCGACGCGCGCGGTGACCGCAGCGAGCTGCTGGGTGGGCGTCATCCCGTCGGGTGGGACGTGCTGTACTCCGGCGGCAATCTGCCGGCGCAGCCCGGCGACCCGGACCATGTAGAACTCGTCGAGGTTGGTGCTGAAGATCGCGAGGAATTTGAGACGCTCGAGCAGCCGGTTTCTGGGGTCGAACGCCTCGTGGAGGACCCGGGCGTTGAACTCGAGCCAGCTGAGCTCGCGATTTATGTAGAGGGAGGGGTCGATGGCGGGCATTGGTCTATCCTCACAATTTAGCCACAGCTCTTGGGGGGCGGGGTCGCTTTCATGTCACAATTCGGCCTTGACTGCGCTAACCTCCCGCCGAGTAGCCGCTAGCTGCGTCGAAATCGTCCGGCCGGCTCGTTTGCGAAGGCGCTCGGGTCGACTCGTAATCGTTAGATTCTGATCACCTTCTCTTCTCTCGGATCCTTGCTTTGGGCCATACTGACGCCGTCGTCGTTCTTACCACCCTCGCCAACACCGACGAAGCCGCCAAATTCGTCCGGACCCTGCTCGACCGACGCCTGGTCGCATGCGGCACGATCCTCCCCGCCGCGCGGTCGCTCTACCGTTGGGAAGACAAGCTGGCCGATGAGACCGAGGTCGTTGTGATGCTCAAGACGCGCTCCGGAGCCGTTCACGGACTCGAGAAGGCGTTCAAGGAGCTACACCCCTACAAGGTCCCCGAGCTCCTCACCATTCCCGTGTCGGGCGGGCTCGAGCGCTACCTTGGGTGGATCAATGCCGAGACCAGTCTCACGATCGTCTAACTCGTCCCAAATCGAGTCGAGTCTAACGATCGTTTAGATCGTCTTATAGGGGTGATTGTGATTCCCCCCGCGCCTTCCAGCACACAACCTTTCATGACCTCGACGCGGGCCGCCCTCGCGGTTTTGGTCGTCGCAC
>JADGQU010000362.1 GCA_017881545.1 Gemmatimonadaceae bacterium | reverse complement strand
GCGCAGATCGTCCATCTGTACGACGATGTGTGCTCCCTGTCCGGGCTATCGGCCACCGTCAGCTCGAGCCTCGCACCCGGCTAGCTCCCTCGCGCAGGTCCACCTGTGATTCCTTCCCACAGCCCGTGCAGATACATCGCTCCCAGCGCGCGATCGTGTAGTCCGTAACCCGGCTGGCCTGTTTCGCCCCAGATCATGCGCCCGTGGTCGGAACGGATCGGGCCGTTGAAGCCTGTCTCGTGCAGCGCACGGAGTACCGCGCGCATGTCGACGTCGCCGAACTCGGACGGATGAGCGGTCTCCTGAAATGAGCGTTTGCCGGTACGCTTGATGTTGCGGCAGTGCGCGAAGTGGATGCGCCCCCTCGCCCCGAGGCAGCGAACGATGGCGGGAAGATCATTCTTCGGGTCGGCCGCGAGCGATCCCGCGCAAAACGTGATGCCGTTCGCGGGATCGTCCACGATTTTGGTTACGCGATCGAGCGCCGCGCCGCTCGTGATGATCCGCGGCAGTCCAAAAATGGACCAGGGAGGATCGTCCGGGTGCAGCGCCATGCGCACGCCGGACGATGCGGCGACCGGAACGACTCGCTCCAGAAAGTAGGCAAAGTTGTCCCAGAGTTTGTCCTCGTTCACCGAGCGATACGCGTCGAGAAGTTTTGTCAGATCGCCCGACGTATAGGTCGTCGCCCATCCTGGCAGGTCGGCCGTTCCGCGCGAGAGATCGATCCTTGCGAGCGCGTCGTCGTCGAACGCGAGCGCGGTCGAGCCATCGTCGAGCCGGCGCGCGAGATCGGTGCGCATCCAGTCGAAGACGGGCATGAAGTTGTAGCACAGGACCGGCACGCCCGCGCGCCCCATGTTGCGGACGCTCTCGCAATAGTTGTCGATGAGCCTGTCGCGCGTGGGGTGTCCTAGCTTGATGTCTTCGTGGACGGGAATGCTCTCGATGACCGCGAGCGACATGCCGTGCCGCTCAACCTCCTCGCCGAGCGCCGAAATTCGATTGAGCGGCCACGGCTCTCCGACAGGAATGTCGAAGAGGGCGCCAACGATGCCCCGGACGGCGGGAATCTGCCGGATATACGCGAGTGGAATCGGGTCGCGCGGCCCGAACCACCGAAACGTGATCATCCCGGGCCCGTCGTTTTTCGCGACGCCGTGAAAAGTTGCGACAGGGCTTCTCTCTTCACCGCGAGACCCGCAGGCTCGCCCCACGCAAAAGGTTCTCTACCTCGCTGCTCGTAACCAGGCAGAAATCACCCGGAATGGTGTGCTTGAGCGCCGAGGCGGCGGTCGCGAAGCGAACCGCTTCGTCCCAGTCATGATTCTCGAGGCGGCTCACGATCAGGCCGGCGCAGAACGCGTCACCGGCCCCAATGCGATCTACGACCTCCACCTCATAGCGGGGTGCGCGGTGGATCCTTCCCCCGGCAGCGACAATCGCGCTCCAGCTGTTCAGCCACACCAGTGGATTTTCGCGCAGCGTGATTGCCACCGCGCGAAATCCGAATTGTTGCTCGAGCGAGAGCGCGACCTGGTCGTACGGCTCGCTGTCCAGGTGCTCGTAGTTATCCCTGGCCTCGATTCCGATACCGAACACCACGCGCGTGTCCTCCTCCGTCGTCATGAGGATATCCACGTGCTCCATCAGTGGCTCCTGTACCGCGCGCGCTTTTTCCCCGCTCCACAGCTTGCTGCGATAGTTCAGATCGTAGCTGACGGTGAGTCCCGCGCTTTTTGCCGCGACCAGCGCTTCCGCGGTGACCTTCGCGGCGGAGTCGCTCAGCGCCGGAGTGATCCCACTGACGTGAAACCAGCGCGCGCCATCGAATACTGACGCCCAGTCGATGCTCCCAGGAGTGATCCTGCTCATGGCGGACCCGGCGCGATCGTACAGCACGCTGCTGGCGCGAGGGGCGGCGCCGAGCTCCGCGAAATAAAGACCCGCGCGGTCGTCAGCGCTCCACTCGGCGCGCACATCCACTCCCTGCTCACGCGCGCGGTTGGCGATCATGTGGCCAAGCGCGTTGTCGGGAAGTCGCGACACCCAGCGCGACGCGACGCCAAGCCGCGAGGCCGCGACGGCAACATTCAACTCGCCGCCGCCGACGTAGGCGTCAAAGCTGTGGGCCTGCTCGAGCCGCTGGAAAGCGGGCGGGGTGAGCCGCACCATCGCCTCGCCGAAGGTCACAAGATCCATGCGCAATCTTACAGTCGCTCCAGCCCGCTCACCAGTTTGCGCGCTGTCGTGTTTGCGCTTTGGCGGATAGGTTCTACCGCACCATGTCCTTCCCCGGGCTCGACCTGACAGGCCGCACCGCCGTCGTGATCGGCGCGACTTCTGGCATCGGCAAGGCGATCGCTCTCGGGCTGGCCGAGGCCGGCGCGGATGTCGTCCCGACGGGTCGTCGGGCGAAACTGGCCCAGGAGGCAGCGCGCGAGGTCGAGGCTAGAGGGCGCCGCTCACTCGCCATAACCGCGGACGTATCGGATACGAGGTCGATCCAGGAGCTCGCCGACGTCACGATCGAGAGGTTCGGCAAAGTCGACATCCTGGTGAACGCGGCGGGCCGAACGGTGCGGCGCCCGACGCTCGATGTTTCCGACGACGAGTGGGAAGGGATCATGGACACGAACCTCACCGGCATGCTGCGCGCCTGCCGCGCGTTCGGACGCCACATGATCGAGCGCGGTTACGGACGCATAATCAACATCGGATCACTCACGTCCGTCGTCGCGCTGCACGAAGTCGCCGCGTATGGAGCGAGCAAGGCGGGGGTGGCCGCGCTCACGAAATCGCTCGCGGTTGAATGGGGCCCGCGCGGCGTTTGCGTCAACGCGATTCTTCCCGGCGTGTTCCGAACGGCCCTCAATGAGGGGCTGCTCGACGGCACCGATCGCGGACGCGAGCTTCTGATGCGCACGCCGATGCGGCGCTTCGGTCAGCCGGAGGAGGTCGTGGGCGCCGCGGTTTTTCTCGCGTCCGATGCGGCGAGCTTTGTCACCGGACACCTGCTCGCGGTTGATGGCGGCTTCCTTGCGAGCGGCGTGAATCAATAGCGACCCGCTCAGGTTCAATACCCTGCACACGCGAAACACGGCCGGAGAATTCTGATGTCTAATGCGCACGGCAAGATCTGCTACGTCGAGATTCCGGCAACCAACATCGAGGAGTCCGCAAACTTCTACGCCAAGGTGTTCGGCTGGGAGATCAAGAAGCGCGGCGACGGCAGCACGGCGTTCGATGACCCGACTGGCGGAGTGAGCGGCACCTGGGTGCTCGGCCGACCGCTGGCGACCGAGCCAGGGCT
>JADGQU010000361.1 GCA_017881545.1 Gemmatimonadaceae bacterium | reverse complement strand
TGGATCAACGACTCGAAGGCGATTCTGACGCCCGCGCAGTGGGCCAAGGTGCCGGAAAGCATCAAGACGCCTGGGCTGCGGCGTGACGACGGAGAGGGAAGGCGCGAGCGTGGGGGTCCCGGCAACCAATAGCGGGCATCGGGCGGAGTCGGCCCCCCCTTTGCCTGACTCCACCCGACGGGGTATTCTCCCCCATCCTCACGCACATACTCCATGAAAGGTTGTCTAAGACGGCTCGGCTGTCTCGTCATCATCATCTGCCTCGTCGCGGTCTGGTACTGGTACGCGCGCGTCGAGCACCCAGCCGGGCCGATCAACCCCGCGACCGGTACAGCAATACCGGCAACCGCGGCCAACTTGGGTTGGCAGCCACTCACGGCGACCGACGCGCAGCGCGGACAGGCCGCCGTGCTATCGCTGGGGCGCCAATCCGGGCCTGTCTTCGCTAACCTGACTCCTGCGGAAGCCGCGTCGTACATCTTCCTGGTCTTAGCGAAACAGCTTCCTCCGTCCGCGAAGAACGCCGAGGCCGCAGTTATCGGCGACCGGCTCTACGTGCGGGCAGATGTGGAGCTCAAGGATTTTGGAGGCTCCAAGCAACTCGGCCCGCTTGGAATGCTGCTCGGCGAGCGCGACAGCGTCCGACTCGGCGGCACGATCAACATGCTGAAGCCGGGCCTCGCTGAATTCCTCGTTCAGGAGGTGAAGCTTGGCAGGATCGATGTGCCGAGTGGGCTGATTCCGAGGCTTGTGACGCAGATAAAGCGCGGCAAACCCGTCGCAGGGGTCTCCCAGAAAGGGCTCCCGATGGTCATGCCGGCTTACATTTCAGACGTGCGCATCTCCAACGGCAAGATCACGCTCTACAAGAGCGTCAAGTGAGTCGAAGGATTCTCGTCATCGACGATGAGCAGGGAATCCGCGCGGCATTGGGACAGCTCCTCGAGTTCGAGGGGTACGAGGTGCACACGCTCGCGAATGCGACGGACGGAATAGCGGAATATCTGAAGTGGCGCCCGCATCTCGTCTTTCTCGATGTGAAGATGGCCGGCATGGATGGCATGGAGGCGCTGAGAAAACTCCGCGAGCTCGACCCTTCAGCCACGGTGGTGATGATCAGCGGCCACGCCACCATTCGCACCGCCGTCGAAGCAACGCAGGCCGGTGCCTACGAGATTCTGGAAAAGCCGCTCGACACCGATCGCATCCTCGTGATGCTGAGGAACGCGCTGTCGCATCTCGACCTCCAGGAAGAGAACCTCCGGCTCAAGCAGTCGATCGACGCGCCCTTCGAGATAGTCGGCAAGACGCCGGTGATGCGACTTCTGATGGAGAAAGTAGAGAAAGTCGCGACGACCCCCGCGCGCGTCCTCATCACCGGCGAAAACGGGACGGGCAAGGAGTTGGTGGCGCGAGCGCTTCATCGCATGTCGCCGCGCGCGGCCAAGCCCTTTGTCGAAGTGAACTGCGCCGCGATTCCGGGCGAGCTCATAGAGAGCGAGCTGTTCGGCCACATGAAGGGATCTTTCACGGGGGCGATTGCCGATCGCGCCGGCAAGTTCGAGCAGGCGAACAAGGGAACTCTTTTTCTGGACGAGATCGGAGACATGAGCCTCAACGCGCAGGCGAAAGTGCTGCGCGTGCTTCAGGACAACGTCATCACCCGAATCGGCGGCGCCAAGCCGATCTCGGTAGACGTCCGCGTGATCGCCGCCACCAACAAGACGCTCGAGAACGAGATCGCCGGAGGGAAATTCCGCGAGGATCTCTATTATCGGCTGAACGTAGTGCCGATCCACGTTCCGCCCATTCGAGAGCGGCGTGAAGACATTCCGATGCTGGCTCAGTTCTTCGTGTCGACGCTGTCGGCGCGCGAAGGGATTCCGCCGCGCACGTTCACTCAGGATGCGTTGGAGAGGCTGAGCTCACTGGACTGGCCCGGCAACGTGCGTGAGCTGCGGAATACTGTCGAGCGGCTGCTGATTCTGGCGCCCGATTCGCAGATAGCGGCGCGCGACATCGATCGGCTCGCGGGCCAGCGCGCGCTCGACGACGCCGGACTCGCCAGCCTCACGCAGTGCCGCACCTTCGAGGAGTTCAAGGACGCGGCGGAGCGGGCGTTTCTGCTCAACAAGCTGCGCGAGTTCGACTGGAATGTTTCCGAGACGGCGCGCGCGGTGGAGATGCCAAGGTCGAACCTTTACAAGAAAATCGAGCGATACTCGTTATCGCGTGAGCACAGTTAACGCTACTAACACTGACATCGAAATGAAAAAGTTCAGCAACTACATTGGCGGAAAGTGGGTAGCGCCCGAATCGGGCGAGTACTTCGAGAACCACAATCCAGCCGATCGCGAAGATGTGATCGGAAAATTCCCTCTCTCCGACCGCCGCGATGTCGATCGCGCCGTCGAGAGCGCACAGCGTGGCTTCGCTGCCTGGCGACGCACCCCCGCTCCCGCGCGCGGTGATGTTCTCCGGTTCGTCGGCGACATCATGACCAAGCGGAAGGAAGAGATCGCTGACGCGATGACGCGCGAGATGGGGAAGCCGCTCACCGAGACTCGCGGCGACGTGCAGGAGGGAATCGACACGGCGTACTACGCGTCGAGCGAAGGGCGCCGTCTTTTTGGCAAAACCGTTCCGAGCGAGCTGAGGAACAAGTGGGCGATGAGCTACCGCCGCCCGATCGGGGTTGCTGGTCTCATCTGCCCGTTCAATTTCCCGATGGCGATCCCGACCTGGAAGATGTTCCCGGCACTGGTTTGCGGAAACGCCGTGATCTTCAAGCCGGCTGAGGACGTCCCGCACACGGGGACGCTGCTGGTCGAGATCCTCATCGAGGCCGGACTCCCGAAAGAGGTGGTTCAGCTGGTGCACGGCAGAGGCGAGCAGGTCGGAGCCGCCATGGTTGAGCACGCGGGAATCCCCCTGATCTCCTTCACAGGCTCGACCGAGACCGGGCGCCTCGTTGGGGAGACCTGCGGACGCCTCCACAAGAGGTTGTCGCTGGAGATGGGGGGCAAGAACGCGCAGATCGTGCTGGACGATGCCGACTTGGACCTGGCCCTCGAGGGGGCGCTATGGGGGGCTTTCGGGACTACGGGGCAACGTTGTACCGCAACCAGTCGTCTTATCGTACAGAAGAAGGTTCACGACAAATTCGTGGGCATGCTCGAGGACCGGGCTAAGTCTCTCAAGCTGGGCGACGGAAGGAAGAAGGGGACTGACGTCGGGCCGCTGATCAACGAAGATGCCCTCCGGAAGGTCGAGACTTACGTCGACATCGGTCAGTCTGAAGGAGCAAAGCTCGTAA
>JADGQU010000360.1 GCA_017881545.1 Gemmatimonadaceae bacterium | reverse complement strand
AGAAGGAAAGTGAGTCGGAAAATCGGCGGGCGTTCCGGTACGCTTTCATGCTCGACGCGGTCGGTATGGCGCACTGATGAAGAACTGCCCGACGATTTTCCGACTCACTTTCCTTCTCGCAGCCGTAGTCTCGACCCTCGCCACCAGAGTCGGGGCACAGACAAGCGCGCCCCCACTCGTGAACGGCGGCTTCCCTCTCGTTTCTCCCTCTGCTCCACAAATTCTCTTCGAATCGAATCGGACCGGGAAAACGGAGCTCTGGATCATCTCGGCCGACGGCACCGGTGAGCGGCAGCTCACCACCCGCGACGGCTACGCGAGAGCGCAGTGGGCGCCCGATGGCAAGTCGATCTTCTATAGCGTGATGATTGGCGATACGAGCCGGCTCTACGAGATCTGGCCGGACAGCTCTCGCGAGCGCTTGATCGGCGCGTTCCCCGGGCGCGCGCCGCAACTGTCGCCGGCGCGCGATCACGTCGTTTACGACGTCGGGCCCTGGACCGCTTCGCATCTCGTGCTCGCGGACGGACAGGGCCGCGGCGTTCGACAAATCACCGACGATTCGGTGACGGTCTGGCTCGGCGTGTGGTCCCCGAACGCCCGCCAGCTCGCGTACACGGTGAGCACGAAAGCCGGGATCAGCGTGTGGGTCATGAACGCCGACGGATCTCGTCCGCACCAGGTGACTCACTTGACGCCCGAGGAAGGACGGGCGCAAATGCCGGCGTGGTCGCCCGATAGTCATCATCTGGCATTTCAGGCCAACGCGGTCTTACCCAAGGGCAAGTCCACTCTGTGGCTCGTCGATTTGCGAACGACCGGCGCCATGGAGATCGCACCGCACAATCCCACTTATCTCGACGAGACGCCGAGCTGGTTCTCCGATGGGAGGCGGCTCGCGTTCCAGAGCAATCGCAGTGGCAGAATGGAAATATGGACGATGAACAGCGACGGCACGGAGCTCACTCAGGTGACCGGCCGCCGCTGACTCTTATAGTATGTTGACGGCGCGGGCGGTGAGGAGAATCACGGTTCCAAACGAAATCAGCGCCTGCACCATCATCAGGAGCTTCCCCCACCCCGTGAGCACTTGCACGTCGGTCGGAGAAAAAGCGGTTGACGTATAGAAAGAGAGCGCGAAGTAGTCGACGAAGCCCGGGCGCCAACCTTCGGCTTCCGCGAGCGACACGCCACTTCGTCCGGGGGCATCAACGGACATCTGCGGAAACAGGAACGCGCCTTCCATGTGCGCCTTGCGACCATCACGTGCGTGCGGGCCACCCGCATCGAGCCGCCAGTACCAGGCCGCACCCACAATCACGTTCGTGCCCCAGAGCACCGCCGCCGATTCCAGCAGCTTAGGCGCCACCTGCTCGTGCCGCGGCAGGCCGAGCACGAGCATCAGCAGACTCCAAAGCAGCGAAACGGTCAGGAGGCCGAGGTTCGTGTAGCTGAAAAAGTCGGTCAGTTTGATCCGTTTGTGTCTGTGAGCGAGGATTGCGCCCGTCAGCAGAATGACATTCGCCGGTACCAACACCCACGTCGGTGCGAGAGTGAGTGTCCGCGGCAACAGGAACGGCATCGCTGCCGCCGCAAACAGGGCAAGTGCGGCGGGCCAGCGCGGTTCAGGCTCCGGAATAGTATTGTCGGTCACGGCGCTCCTGCTGAGAAGGTTGGGCGGCATCCTTAAGTTAGCGTTTCGCTGCGAAGATCGTTGCGTCATATTCGGGTCTCCGCCACACAACCACGAGAGCGATCACATGGAACGCAGACAGTTCGTTCAGCGCGGCGCCACGCTCGCCGGCGCCGCGGCACTACTCGGCTTCAATCGGATCGAGGTTGACGCCGAGCAGGTTCCCGAAGGACGGCGGGAGATCGCCCCCGGGCTGGCCGGTCTCGCGTCGCGCACCGGGGACGCGCCGGCTCCGATCAGCGAGAGTGAACGCGTCGCGCGGCGCGACAAAGCCCAGCGCCTCATGAAGGAGCTCGGCTACTCCGCGATGCTGATCGAGCCGGGCGCGAACATGAACTACTACTCGGGCATCGAGTGGGGACGGAGCGAGCGTTTGTTCGCGTTGATTCTTCCCCAGATCGGCAAGGGCGTCGTCATCTCGCCGGCTTTCGAAGAGCAGCGCGCCGCCGACCAGGTCGCGGGAAGATTCGAGATTCGTGTGTGGCAGGAAAATGAGAGTCCCGAGGCGCTCATCGCCGGCGTCCTCAAGCAGTGGGGTGTCGGGACGGGCAAGCTCGCCGTCGATGGAAGCGCGCGCACTTTCGTGTTCAACGAGTTGGCGCTCGCCCTCCCCGCGATGCAAATGGCGACCGCGGAGCCGGTCACCAATGCGTGCCGAGGAATCAAGACGGCGCACGAGATCGAGATCATGCGATTCGCGAACCAGATCACGCTCGACGCATACCGCGCCGCGTTCCAGACGCTGCGCGCAGGGATGACGCAGGCGGACCTTGGCCGAAACGTGACCGCCGCATTCGCGAAGCTGGGATTCCCGGGTGGAGCGCTGGTGCTGTTCGGCGAGTCGTCCGCGTACCCGCATGGACTGCCTAAGCCGCGCTCGCTCGAGGAGAACCAGGTGGTCCTGGTCGATGGTGGCACGACCGTGCACGGTTACCAGTCCGACATGACGCGCACTGTCGTCTTCGGCCAGGTGGCTCCCGAGGCGCAGAAAGTTTTCGACATCGTGCACGAGGCGCAGCGGCGCGGGCTCGCGTTCGCGGGGCCGGGCAAGAAGTGCGGAGACGTGGATGCCGCCGCGCGTCAGGTCATCACCGATGCTGGCTACGGGCCGGATTATCGAACTTTCGGGCATCGGCTCGGGCACGGAATCGGGCTCGAGGGCCACGAGTGGCCGTACCTCGTGCGCGGAAGTCAGATTGTGCTACAGCCGGGGATGACTTTCAGCGATGAGCCGGGGATTTACCAGTACGGCAAGTTCGGCATCCGGCTCGAAGATATCATGGCGATCACGGAGAACGGAGCGGAGATGATGACGCCGGCCCAGACGTCGTTGTCGCCCACGCTTTGATGGACGAACCCGCGCCGGAGGATTGATGGGATCGAACAGAGCACTCAAGCTCCTTGTCGCGCTCACGCTCATCCTTCCCGCCGCGCGGCCCGGTGCGCAGCAACCAACCGCCGCGCCCACGAAAACCGGCAAAGCCGGAATCTCCGGCGTCGTGGTCGATAGTCTCAACCTGCGGTACCTGCGGGGCGCCGATGTGATTGTCGAAGGCGTCGATGCGACTTATCTCACGGACTCTGCCGGCAGGTTCAGGATCGACAGCCTCCCGCCCGGCACCTATCAGGTTG
>JADGQU010000359.1 GCA_017881545.1 Gemmatimonadaceae bacterium | reverse complement strand
TGACGGACTAGCGGACATCGTAGCGAATGGCAACACGATCAGCGTCTCCGTTTTGCTCGGCACCGGCACAGGATCGTTCGGACCGGTTAACTCCTTTCCATCACCCATCGGTCCAATTTCGCTGGCTGTCGGCGACTTCAACGGTGATGGCCGAAGCGACATCGCGTTTGTCAACCAGCTCTTCAACAATGATTCCGGAGTCGGCGTTCTGCTGAATGCCGGGTGTCCTTCGATTCCTACCATGGATCCGAAAGCGATGGCGATTCTCGTCGCGATGCTGGCCATCTTCGGTGCGATCCTCATTAGGAAATAGTCTTCCGGAATGATCCGCCCGCCCTGCAAGCCAGGCGCTTGGCTCGAGCTCAGACGCGCTTGGTGACCGGCGTTTGTAGTTGACGCGAGTTGACGTGGCTTGGTTTGCGGTTCGTTTCCACTCCCATAAGGCCTCGTCCCGCGGCGCAGCGCGCGTCTAAACCCTGATGCCGGCCCTTTGAACGAACACGCCTCTCGGATTCCGGGGAAAATTCGAATGGTAGGATCGCTTGCGCATTCTAGTTGATGAGTCTCTTCCTCGCCAGCTTGCTGCTGAAGTCGCCGGACACAATGTGTCCCGTCTGCGCTGCTCAGCCTCCTGACTCCCGGATTACGAAGTCTCCGTTCGGGGAGGTAGCCTTGAGGAGAGCGTCGAGCTTCTCCACTGTGGGGACCGCGTCTCCACGCTCGTAGCGGGCGTAGGCGTTTCGGGACGACGATCCGAGACGGAGCGCGAGGTCCCGCAGGGATGTGCCGGCAGCTTCCCGTCGTCGCCTGAGCAGCAGCGCGATCAAGGCCGCCGCATCGCTTCCGGCAATCTCGAAATCCCGAGGGCCGCGTGGGTAGACGGTGGCAACGAAGTCCTGGCGATCGACCATCGTCTCGAGCCAGTCGGCGATCATCTCCAGCGCTTCTTTCCTCGTGCGGCCCTGCGTCAGCGCCTCGAGCATCGGAACTTCAGCCAACCACCAGCGACCATCGCGCACCAGCCGTCCCTCGAATCTCATGTCTGCCCCTTTCGCGCACGATGAAGAATCGCACGTGCCAATCGTTCGTTGATCTCGCGATGTCGCGGCACAGCCTCCTCGCGCTCCCCGTCGGTCCAGACGTCGTGCCGTCCACCGCTTCGAAGAAAGCGCCAGCCAAGCCTGGTCAGGGCATTTTCGAGGTCACGTCGCTTCACCGGAAGATCAGTGTACACCGATGTGTGTGCGATCGTACGTGACTATTGGCGATACGCTTCAGGCTGATCATGATGACCACATGGCCAAACTTTTCCGGGCACAGATTCTGAGCGACGCTCCCGGCGGAGCGAGGTGCAGCATTTATGACGATTGCTCCCTCTTCGGCGCTTGCTCCGCAGCCGATTCCGTCGCAACGATCGCTGCCTCCTTCGCCTCGATCATGTTCGCATCCGGCTTCTTGTCCACCGCTTTGCTCGGAACCGCTGGTGCGGCGGCCGGCAGTTTCTGCTCTTTGCGGGAGCCGAACGTCAGCGCATAGGCCCACGTGAACTCCGCTCCGAGGAGAAAGATCTGCGCGGAGTAGTAGACCCAGACCAGGGCCATGACCAGCGAGCCGGCCGCGCCGAACCCCGACGTCAGGCCACTCCTGCCGATGTAGAGCCCGATGAGCGACTTGCCCATCGTGAACAGCAGCGCGGTCACGCCGGCGCCGATCGCGACGTCGGTCCACGCCACCTTCGCCCGCGGCATCACCTTGTAGATCATCGCGAAGACCGTCGCGGTGAGCGCGTAGCTGACGACGAGGTTGACGGCACCGACCAGAGACTGCCAGTCGGCAAAGTGCGATCCCCACATCTTCCCGAGCGACGCCAGCCATGCGCTGACCACGAGTGACACCATCAGCAGAAAACTGATGCCGGCGATCGTTCCGAAGGACAGCAGGCGGGCGCGCAGCAGGCTCCAGATTCCCCTGGACCGCTTCGGGGCTCGCCAGATACGATCGAGCGCATCCTGCAATTCCGCGAAGACCGAGGTCGCGCTGACCAGCAACACGACGAGGCCGGCCACGGCGCCAGGAATATTTTCGGCAGGCCGGCTCGCACTCTCGAGCAGTTTCTGCACCGCCTCGGCTCCCTGCCGGCCCATCAGCGCCTGCAGTTGCGCTGCGATCTCCCCGCGCGCTGCCTCGACGCCGAAGATCATCCCGGCCAGCGAGATCACGATCAGCAGGAACGGCGCGATGGAGAGCATCGTGTAATACGCGAGTGCCGCACCCATGCTCTGTGCGTAGTCGTCAACCCATGACGATGCCGCGGCCTTCGTGAGAATCCAGGTGTTCTTCGCCGTCATGACTACTCTCTCGCGTTTTCCGGCCATGGGGAGAGTCTACGGCCTGGTCGTGGTTACGGGAACGGCGCTCATGGCGGCACCTCGCGTTGTCAGCAGGTGAGCACAGCGCCGAGTAACCGCCGGTTCGCCATGAGTGAGGGCAATTCGGTGCGACGCGGTCGCCCTTCGGGTCAGGCGCGTTATGTGACCTGACCGATTCGGGCACTCAGCCATTCCGCGAGCGACTGCTGGCTCTCGCTGGACGACTTTCCCGCGGACGGGAGTGAACCGGCGGCGACCCGTTCGCGGCGCGACTCTACCCGATGTAGTGTCTGACCGCCATAGCTGACCCTGAACCCCATTGCGGTTCATCTGCTAGCTTAGCTACTGGCCGAGTGCGGTGCCCGCAGCTTGAATCCGTCGATCTGAGACGGTCCGGCGGACCGTCGTATACTGACTGCATGCGGGTTGCTTCCGGTCGGGTCATCGGCGGTCGTATTGAGCTCAACGATGCGGAACTGCCGGAAGGGGCGGCTGTGATGGTCCTCTTTCCGGAGGGGGACGGGACGTTCGAGGCCGACCCGGCGACCGAGAGCATGCTGCTCGAGTCGATCGCGCAGTGTGAGCGCGGAGAGACGATCCCTCTCGAACAGGTGATCGAAGAGCTTCGCGGACGGGAGTGAACCGGTCGCGACCCGTCCGGCTCAGCGAGTTGGCTCGAGAGCAAGTGCGCGAGGCCGACACCTGGTGGCGCCATCATCGCTCCAAGGCTCCGAATGCCATTCGAGAGGAGCTCGAACGCGCGTCAGAGCTGATTGCCTTTCAACCCGGTATCGGCACACGCGCCCGAAACGTAGACTTGCCTGGGGTTCGACGCTTTCACCTCGAGCGCATCCACTACGACATCTACTACCGTGTCGTCGGTTCGCCGGAATTCATCGAGATCCTGGCTCTCTGGGGATCGCCTCGTGCTGGTCAGCCACCGATTTAGCGATCCAT
>JADGQU010000002.1 GCA_017881545.1 Gemmatimonadaceae bacterium | reverse complement strand
CGAGGACTACGCGCAGCTTGATTCGATGGGTGTCTCGGTAAAGGGGAAGGTGGCGATCGCGCGCTATGGCCGGTCGTTCCGCGGGATCAAGGCTCGGGAGGCCGAGAAGCATGGAGCGGTCGGGCTGATGATTTACAGCGATCCCGCCGACGACGGCTATGTGCGCGGGGACGTATATCCCGTCGGCCCGATGAGGCCGTCGCAGGGGATTCAGCGCGGAAGCGTCATGAACCAGGATGGCGATCCGAGCACGCCGGGATATCCCAGCACGACGAACGCGAAACGGATCCCGCTGTCGCAGATGGACGTCCCCCACATTCCGGTGCTGCCCATCTCTTACGGAAACGCCACCGAGCTGCTGCGCGGACTGGCTGGGAATTCAATCCCGCAACCGTGGCAGGGCGGCCTTCCTTTCCGATACCACGTCGGCCCCGGACCAGTGCAAGCGCGGATGGCGGTGACGACGGACGCCACGACGAACCCGTACAAGGAAATCTGGGACACATTCGGGATTGTTCGCGGAAGCGAATTCCCCGAAGAAATCGTGATGATTGGCGGGCACCGTGATGCGTGGGGGCCAGGCGCGGCGGACAACGTAAGCGGCACCGTGAGCGTGCTGGAAGCGGCGCGCGCAATCGCCGAACAGGTGAGGGCGGGGAAGCGACCGAAGCGCACGATAGTGTTCGCGACGTGGGACGCGGAAGAGTGGGGATTGATCGGATCGACCGAGTACGTGGAAGACGATTCACTGCGATTGAGCACGGGCGCCGTTGCCTATCTCAATCAGGACGACGTGGCCCAGGGCCCGAACTTCGGCGGTGGAGGATCGCCGTCGCTTCGTGCGCTGCTTCGTGATGTGGCGAAGCAGGTTCCTGATCCGAGCCACCAGGGCACCGTCTACGAGGTGTGGAGGAAACACGCAAACCTCGCGGCGGATTCGCTGGAGCCGCAAATGGGAGATCCGGGCGGCGGGTCGGACTTCGCGGGATTCTACAATCATCTTGGCATTCCCATCGCCGATTGGGGTTTTGGCGGACCCACCGGCGTCTACCACTCGGCCTACGACTCGTACCATTGGATGACGAAGTTCGGCGACCCGACCTTCGAGGTCCATGCGACCACAGCACGTATCGGAGCCGCGACGCTCCTGCGCATCGCGAACGCCGATATCCTGCCATACGACTATGTGGAATTCGCGCGAACGATGCGGCGGTTCGGAACACAGGTTGACCAGGCGATTGCCGACAAGCGCTGGAAAGTTTCCGCCTCCGGGTTAACCAGCGCGATCGCGAGAATGGAAGATGCCGCGGTCGCATTCAATGCCGCGCGCGATCGTGCTCTTACTGCTCAGCTGGCAAGGGGAACCGCCAAACAGGTCAATGCCAGTCTGCGCGAAGTTGAACGCCAGCTTACAAGACCACAGGGGCTGGTGACCAGACCCTGGTTCAGAAACCTCATTTACGCGTCCGACGAGAACAACGGCTATTCAACAATGGTCTTGCCGTCGGTGAATGAAGCGATCCGGCTAGGTGACCAAACTGCTGCTGGGCAAGAGCTGACAGATCTTGCCCAACATTTTGACGCGGCGACGCGCGCATTGAAGGTGGCGACGGAATTGCTACGGAAAACCTGAACGCGAAGTTATCCCTCGCTTTGTCCGGGCCCGGACATTGCGTCCGATGACCGCTCGACGAGATATGAAATGAAAGACAGCCAGATGAGAAACGGGCAAGCCATAGCTCGACGCTTGCGTCTCACTTCGGAGGAAATAGCGCCCATCAGTGCGTACGGCGCGAAGGCAAGCTGGCCTCCAGGATTTCAACTCTATCAGCGTGGCGCTCCGGCAGACGGAGTCTTCATCGTTCTCGACGGGCACGTCGTCCTGCGCAACAAGATAAAGGTCGGTCGTGGATTCGTTCCTGTCATCGCCACGTCGGGACAGACATTTGGAAGCGAAGGATTGTCTCCCAATAGCAACTACGTCACGGACGCGAGCGCGTCGGAAGAAACGAAGACCATGTTCCTGAGTGGATCGCAGTTCCGCGCCTTCGTGAGGGAGCGTCCGGCGCAGACGATTCCCCTGTTGTCGCAGATCATGTCGGAGCGCGCGTATCTTCTCGAGAAGCTTCATGAGCTGGCGGCGTTGAACGTCGATCAGCGTTTGATGTCGACGCTGACTCATCTCAGCACCGACCGCAGCTTCACGACATCCGATGGCCGTCTCAAGCTCGAGAACACTCATCATCGATTGCTTTGCGAGATGGTCGGTGCCACGAGAGAATCGATCGCGCTGGCGCTGAGCCGCCTGGTGGCGGCTGGAATCGCGGAGAGAAAGGGGATGACCTTTCTGATCGAACCCGGTTCACTTTCGTCCACATTGGGCGACAACGGTAACGGGGATTCGGCGCCTCCCATTTCCAGAGAGCTGTTCCGGTGATGGGATGAATGGCCGATCGGCGAGACGCTGACGCACCCGGAGTACGGAAAGGGGCTGAAATGATAGACCTGCAGGAGGAGGGCTCACACGGAGTTCTCCTCCTGCACGGTTTTGGAGATACGCCGCAGACGCTCTCCCTGCTTGCCCGGAGGTTGCACAAGGCCGGGTACAGTGTACTCGTCCCGCTTCTGCCGGGGCACGGACGCACGATGGACGCCTTCACCCGATCGCGCGCCGACGAATGGATCGACGCGGCAAGAAGGTCTCTGCTCGAGATGCGCTCCCGGAGCACTACGGTCAGCGTTGTGGGACTCTCGATGGGCGGAGCGCTCGCTGTCCTGCTGGCCGCGGAGGTCCGGGATATTTCAGCTCTGGTTCTGATCGCGCCCTATCTTGGCATGCCGCGGGTGCTCCGCCTTGCGGCGGCGACCCACTGGGTCTGGGGCAGATTCGCCGGAGAACTGAATGGAAGGAATCCGCGTTCGATTCGTGATCCAATCGAGCGCGAAAAAAATCTCGCTTACGGCGCGGTAACCGGGCGCATGCTGTTCGAGCTGTCGAAGGTGATGATTCGCGCGAGGAAGGCGCTTCGCGCAGTGACCGCTCCGACTCTTATAATGCAGTCGCGGGAAGACCCGCGCATCTCTCCCGACATCGCGGAATTCGCCCTCGAGGAACTAGGGGCAAAGGAAAAAAGACTCATCTGGACCGAAGGCGCGGGGCACATCATAACGGTCGACTACGGCCGGGAGCGCGTGTTCGGCGAGGTCGAGAAATGGCTGCGGGCACACGACAGCCGTGGCTCGACAGCCGCCACCGAATAGGAGAGCGGCTGTCGACGGCCTCTGGAGCTAAAAGCGGTCCTGCACGAACTCGGTAACAGTGTCGACCGCGCGTTCGCCCAAGTCTGCAGCCTGGTGAACGACGCCGCTGGCAACGCGCTTCACGCGAGCTACGGGAGATTGCGATCGACGACGGGAGCGGCTGCTGCTCTTGCGGGCTCCGCTCTTTCGTCCGGAGGATTTGCGTCGGCTACTCTTCCGCTTGGCCGAGGCCTTCCGGGCGGCGCGGCGCGGCGACTTCCGCGCGCTAGTGGAGCTCCGTTTGGTGGCGCGCTTTCTTGCACCCGCACGCTTGCGTCCGGAGGAACCGGACCGCGACTTCTTTCTACCACTCTTTGAACGACTGGACTTCTTGGCTGCAGCCATGGGAATGCTCCGCGTAGGAGGGTTCGTCAAACCGATTTAGCAAGATTCGCGCACAACAAAGCTGCCACATTCCCCTTCACGTGCAAGCGTGAATCCCAACCGCGACGCAGCCAACTAGCCGAACACGCGCGTCTCACCGTGACGCAGTATCCAGAGGTCGTTACTGTCCCGGCCCGATGCGCGCCAGCGCTCGCGCATCTTCTCCGGCGGCTCGTCCATCGGCTCGTCAGTGAGCTTGAAAGTTCCCCAGTGCGCGGCGGTCATAACCAAACGTCTTCCGTCCTGCGCCGCCGAAATCTGCGTAAATGCCTTCATACAGTCGTCAGGATCCATATGAACGGAGCCCATGAACCATCGGGGGTCGTATGCTCCGATCGGCAGGATCGCCATGTCGAACGGGCCACAGCGCTCGGTGATCGCTCCAAACTCGGGATGCAAGGCGGTGTCACCGGCAAAAAACAGCGACTGATGAACGGACCGAAGTGTCCATCCACACCATAGAGTCTTGTTGCGCTTGCCAAGAGTTCTGCCTGAAAAGTGCTGGGCGGGAACACATGTCAGCCGCAGCGATCCGATGGCGCTCTCCTGCCACCAATCCCGTTCTACCACCTCGCGTGCTCCGCGTTGCCGCAGAAACGTTCCCACGCCGAGCGGCGCGTACCATCCGGCTGCGGGATAACGCCTGGCGATGCGCGAGACGGTGCCTGCATCGAGGTGATCGTAGTGGTCGTGGGAGAGCACGACGACATCGATGGGAGGCAGACGGTCGAACTCGACCGCGGCTGGGACCCAGCGCCGGGGGCCAGCGAACTGGACTGGCGACGCGCGGTCGCTCCAGATCGGATCGATAAGAACATTAAGACCGGCGATCTGGATCAGAAAGCTCGTGTGTCCGACCCACGTTATGGTCAACTGGTCCGGGCTCGTCCGCGGCACCACAAACTCGGGAGCGACCCGCACAAACGTCGCCGGATCAGGGTCAGGGCGATCCGCACCTCGCCGTCGTTCCCCAAGCGACCATTTCAGGAAATCCAGGAACCCATGCATTTGAGAGGACGGCCAAGGATTCCTGAAGCCACCTTCCGGCCGATGATGGACAGGGGTCCCAGTGTCCGGTTGAGTCATGTCAATGCGTCGCGATCGCTAACCGACAGTGGGCGGCGCGAGGTTTTCCTCAAGATGCGAGAGCGATTTCATACCGACCAGCGCCGCTGCGACGGGAAGTGACTGCGAAAAAGCTATTGCACGCCTCGCGTCGGTCTCGAATCCGGGAAAGGCGGAGCGCACTTGTTCCGGGAGCGCCCGCGCCAGCTGGGATTGCATCAGCGTCGCGCTCGCCACCACCGAGATGCCGAGCCGGCTGGCCGCCTCGAGCAGCGGAACGCGGTCGTCTCGCACGCACTGGGTGGGAAGCCGCACCGCCTCCGTCATCGCCAGGTTGATCGGAAGCTGGACGACTCTGAAGTGATGATCCTCACCCGCGATCTCATGGGCTATCGCAACGAGCCCTTCGAGACTCAAATGATTCCGCGACTCAGGTGGGACCCTGAGTCCATTCCAGGTCGCGCACCCGTAGCAACCGATCACTCCTCGGCTGACGTGTTCCTCCAGGGTCGAAAACGCATTGCGCATAACAGTCAGGAAATCTGGACGCGACAGCACATCCAGCTGCTGCTCGGGATTATGGAGATAGTAGATGTCAATGACGTCGAGCCCGAGGTTCTTTCTGCTGCGCTCGATCTGATCTTCCAGATACCCTGGCGCGAGGCAGTGGCCGCTGGAGACGACGTCAGCGGGTCGCATCACACCCGGTCCGTAGTATTCGCTGTCGAGAAATCCCCGATACCCTTCCTTCGTGGCGGGCGGAATCCGGTCGAGCGGGATGTATCCGCCTTTGGTGCAGACGACGACCTCTTCCCGGTTGACGACGCCGGTTGCGACACTCGTGCGGACAGCTTGCCCAATCGCGCGCTCGGAGCGCTGGCACCTGTAATTGATCGCGGTGTCGAGCAGGTTCACGCCCCTCTCCAGTGCGGCCCTGGTCGTTGATGTATACCGAGCGTCTTCGGAGTCGTCGCAGTCGCCGAGGTAGGTACCCAATCCGAGCGCCGATACGAGGGTGCCTCCAGCGATTGGCCGGTAGAAATGATCCGGCTGGGTCCTGACGAATCGCTTTTGAAAGCGCTGCGTGCCCTCAGGTGTCGCGTGCCCCTGAAGGAGCGATTCCAAGACTTTCGGTCGAGCCATTGCGGAGAGGCTATCGGCAGCACCGGAGTATTGCAAGGTGCCGCGTATGGCGTATTGGCCCCTACGTTGCTCTAACTCGGTGGTGCAGCTTACCATGCTTTCTCCAACAACGGCGCTCGAAAAGTGAAATCATACGCTTTGCTGTTCATAGCACTGACTGCGTGTGCGCAGCAGCGTCCAGTGATGCTCCCCCCGGTGCGAATGGAAACTCCGGGTGGCGACACTACGGCGACGGCAATGCGCCCCCGCCGGGTATTCGAGACGCAGCGCGACGATCCGTTCGCGACGACAAACAGGATCGACTGGCCCGGTCCAAACGGGTACCGCTCCGCGAACGGCACTCCGGGCCCTGACTACTGGCAGCAGCGCGCAGACTATACGATCGCGGCGACTCTCGACACAGGCACCACCGAACTAACCGGGTCGGTCGAGATACGGTACACGAACAACTCTCCCGACACGCTCCGCTACGTCTGGGTGCAGGTGGACCAGAATCTTTATCGCACAGGCAGTAAAGGCTCCGCTCTTTTCCCGGCCGATTCACGGTGGGGAGTGAGAGGCTTCGAGGGCGGATACAACTTGAGCGACGTGCGCGTGACCGGTACCGCCGTCCGGCCCAGGATCAACGACACCATGATGCGTCTCGATCTTGCCTCCCCACTGCTGCCGCACGGTGGCAAGGCGACGATCGCAATCCGCTTCTCGTTCCGGGTTCCCGAGCACGGATCGGATCGCATGGGCCGCGACAGCACGCTTTACGAGATGGCACAGTGGTATCCGCGCATGGCCGTCTACGACGACGTCCGCGGCTGGAACACAGATCCGTATCTGGGGCAGGGTGAGTTCTATCTCGAATACGGCGACTACGACTACTCCGTCACGGTGCCGGCCGGATATGTGGTCGCCGCCAGCGGAGTGCTTCAGAATCCCGAAGACGTTCTGACCTCTGAACAGCGACAGAGGTTAGCAGCGGCCGCGCGCAGCAGCGAGGTAGTCCAGATCATTACCCAAGCCGAGGCGGCTGCCGCGAAGGGTCAGCCAAAGGCGGGCACGCGGACGTGGCGATTCCGCGCGCGGAACGTCCACGACGTCGCGTGGGCCGGAGCTCCGGACTTCAGATGGGATGCAACCAGCTGGAACGGGACTCTGACCCAGGCCTACTACCAATTCCCGAAAGCCGGAAAGGCGTGGGAGCATGGAGCCGAGCAGACTCAGTGGACGATCAGGCAGTACTCGCAGCTCTTTTTCCCCTTCCCCTATCCGCAGGCGACGAGCGTCGCCGGTCCGGTCGGCGGGATGGAATACCCGATGTTTGTGATGGTGCACTACGGCAATGATGATCCGGCCTCGATCTTCGGGACCATCAATCACGAGCACGGGCACGAATGGTTTCCGATGATCGTCGGGTCCAACGAACGGCGTTACGCCTGGATGGACGAAGGATTCAATACCTATCTCAATGCATTCGCCAATGAAGCGCGCTATCCAGGGCAGAATGCCTATCCCGGTTATCTGAAAAACTGGAGCGACGCAGTGACGCAGCGAACCCAATCCCCGCTGATGACTGCGCCGGACAACATCGACCCTTCGGCACTCGGAGCGATCGGATATCGCAAACCGGCCGCGGTCATGTTGACCCTCCGCAATCACGTCATAGGCTCCGAAATGTTCGATACCGCGTTCCGGGAATACATCCGGAGCTGGGCGTTCAAACATCCCACACCTGGAGATTTCTTCCGCAGCATCGAGAATTCAACCGGCGAGGATCTCTCCTGGTTCTGGCGCGGCTTCTTCTATACGACAGACGTCCTCGACATTGGAATCGACAGCGTGTCGACAAGGACAGTTGAAGGGCAGACGTTTGCGACGATATCGCTTCACCGTTTCACATCGATTCCATTTCCGGTCCGGCTGCGAGTCGCGTACGCCGACGGAACTACTCAGGACTTCTCGCTGCCCGTGAACATCTGGGCGCGAAGCAATCGCTTCGACGCCGTGCTACTCGTGCATGGCAGTGTCGTTGGCGTGCGACTGTGGCCCGACCCGTCTGTTCCCGACTGGAATCCGTCAAACGATACGTGGGGCAGACCACCTAACGCGAACCCGCCCGGCCCCGTTACGAGATAGTCCCGTGGTCGTTTGGATTGTGGTAGCTGTCCGGGTAGATTGCATGTGTAAGCCTTAGATAAACGGAGTAAGTAATGCCGGATTTTGGAAGCTGGGCGACGGCGTGGTGGAAGCCGATTCTGTTCGTGATCGTTGCGGGACATCTCACCAATGTGTCCGTCACCCTGTTCCTGCACCGCGCCCAGACCCACCGCGGCGTGAAGCTGCACTATCTCGCCGAGCTGCCGATGAGAATCTGGCTGTGGCTTTCGACCGCAATCGTCACCAAGGAATGGGTTGCTTGTCATCGCAAGCATCACGCGTTTGCCGATCGCGAGGGTGATCCGCATAGCCCGCTGATGGAAGGACTTCGGAACATCGTTCTGAAGGGTGCCTTCTACTATAGAAAGGCTGTTCGCCAGCCAGGCGTGCTGGACAAATACGGAAAAGGGACGCCGAACGACTGGCTCGAGCGCCATCTCTTGTCGCCGCTGAACTGGGTTGGAATTCTCGTCATGCTTGCGGTTGACGTCTATCTGTTTGGCTTCTTCGTCGGACCACTCGTCTGGGGCGTGCAGATGATCTGGATCCCCTTCTGGGCTGCCGGAATCATCAACGGCGTCGGCCACGCGGTGGGCTATCGGAATTTCAACGTCAAGGACGAGAGCCGGAACATCTCACCCATTGCGATCTGGCTCGGCGGCGAGGAGCTGCACAACAATCATCACGCCGATCCCCACTCGCCCAAGTTCAAGGCGAAATGGTACGAGCTCGACATCGGCTGGGTCTATCTCCGGCTTCTCTCGATTTTCGGCCTGGCTGAAATCTCGTACTCACGCAGGTAGCTTCGAGCGTGCCTGAGACGGTAACCTGCGCGCGTTGCGGACAGACGCGCGCAGGATTCGTAAAGCCTCCCTTTCCCGGCCCCATCGGGGCTCGCGTCGTAGAGGAAATCTGCACGCAGTGCTGGGCCGACTGGCTCAAGCAGCAGACGATGCTGATCAATCACTATGGGCTCAACGTGATGGATCCACAGGCACGCGCGTTCCTCACCAAGAACATGACGGCGTTCTTCTTCAAGACCGGCGTCACTGCCGACATCGACACCAGCAAGAAAGGCACGATAAGCCACTGATGATGCACAAGTTGAAGGGATTGCCTGCGTTAGCGCTCGTTCTCCTGGTGGCGAGCTGCACGACGATGGGCACCAACTCAGGCGGCTCCGTACAAACGGGGACCACCTCGGCGCGCTGGACCGACTCGGTTCTTTCCTCGATGACCTTGCGCGAGAAGGCAGCACAGCTCGTGTGGCCGAGCCTGTTCGGCGATTACGTATCCGGTGATTCGCCCCAATGGCGGCGACTGTCGCAATATGTCCAGCAGGACAAAGTAGGAGGTTTCACAATCTCCGTTGGCTCGCCCATCGAAGTGGCCGCCAAGCTGAATGCGCTCCAATCGATGAGCAAGATTCCCTTGCTGTTCGGCGCGGACCTGGAAGCGGGCGCCGGATTCCGTGCGCGTGGCGGGTATTTCGTGCCCAACGCGATCGATCTCGGAGGAGCGATCGTGTTCCCGCCCGAGATGGCAATTGGCGCCACGCGAGACACGACGCTCGCTTATGAACAAGGGCGTCTCACCGCGCTGGAAGGGCGGGCGCTTGGAATCCACATCGCGTACGCGCCCGTGCTCGACGTCAACAACAATCCGGACAACCCCGTCATAAATACGCGCTCTTACAGCGAGGATCCTCACCTCGCCGCGCAAATGGGTGTCGCGTTCATTCATGGCCTGCAGGATCACGGCATGATCGCGACAGGGAAGCACTTTCCCGGTCACGGCGACACTGGCGTCAATTCACACCTGGCGTTGCCAGTGGTGACGGCAAGCAGAAGCCGGCTCGACACCGTGGAGCTCGTGCCGTTCCGGGCGGCGGTCAATGGTGGCGTGGGCGCGATCATGTCATTCCATGGTGCGATGCCCGCGCTGGATTCGTCCGGCGTACCTGGAACACTCTCGTCCAAGGTCTTGACCGGACTCCTCCGTGGTGAGATGGGATTTCGCGGCCTCATCATCTCCGACGCGATGGACATGCGTGGGGTTCTGGATCAGTTCGGCTCGGCAGAGGCAGTGAAGCGGGCGATCGCCGCCGGAATCGACATTCTCATTCAGCCGCTCGATGTGCCGCAGACGATCGATGCCGTCGTCGCGGGCATAGCGGAGGGGCGGTACACGGAAGCTCGCCTCGATTCATCGGTCCGCAGAGTGCTCGAGACAAAGCGCAAGCTGGGTCTCGCACAAAGCAAGCTGGTCGACCTGAGCGCGTTACGGTTTCTTGTCGGGGACAGTTCCAACCTGCAAATCGCGAAACGAGTGGCCGAGAAATCGATCACCCTCGTCAAGGATTCGCTCAGGCAGGTTCCACTCGCCGTATCCAGCGCGCGAGTTCTTTCCATCACGCTCGCGCGCCGGGCCGACCTTCCCGCAGGGAACGCATTCAATGGGGAGCTGAGGACAGGCCTGCCAAATCTGCGGACTGAATTTGTCGCGACGGAGGACGCCACTCTCAACTACCCACGACTGATCGCGGCGGCCGATTCGTCTGATGTAACGATAGTCAGCTCCTACGTAGGACAAAGCTGGGATGCGCTTACAGCCAGCGCGCCGCAGGCGTTCACGGATTTCGTGCAGACGCTCGTCCAGCGCGGGCGAAAGCCAATCGTGGTCGCGTTCGGGAATCCTTATCTGTTTCAGCAGCTTCCCTGGGTAAGCGCGTATCTCGTTGCGTGGGGTGGTTTCCCGGTTTCGCAAACGGCAGCAGCGCGAGCGCTGCTCGGAACGTCGGCGATTTCCGGTCACCTGCCGATCAGCATCCCGCCATATGTGAGCCGCGGCACAGGCGAGGAGAGAGCGGCCCGGGGTCCCTGAGCCGATCCGTTTTCCGCCAGCGCGCCGGAAGTTTCTACGAAGGCTGTGGCTGGAATCATTGACGTGCCAACAAAAAAAATTCGCCAAAATTTTCTGTTGACGATTCGATCATCGCATCGTTATATCACTAGTCGCTCGCTTCCAGACATTTCCCGCTAAGCGCGCCGTCGTTCCGCAAAGAATTCAACCGTAGCGGCCTTGACTTTAGTCACAGAAAGTGACTAATTCGCACTACGATGCGCGAACGCCCTTCCAGAGCCACCCCTCATACCGTCGATGCAGTTCTGGCGACGGCGACGGGCAATGAGCTCGCCATCTTGTTGGTGCGGAACTCGAGTGAGCGGGAGCGATGGTCGGTTCCGTGGCGAACTCCGCAAGCCGGTGAAACGCTCGCCGCCGCCGCAGCCACCGTCGCGAAAGATGCGCTCGGCGAACCGCCAGCATGGATGGAGCAGATCGGGGCGTTTGGTGATGGGAAGCGGCACCCGAGCGAAGCTGAAGTGTCGGTGGCCTACCTCGGGCTCGTCCCCCACGATACCGCGTCACCCCGTACAGGCTACGCCTGGTTCCAGGTTACGGAGCTGCCGCCTCTCGCTCCCAGGCAACGCGCCATGGTCGAGGGTGCCACCAAAGCCATCGAAGGCAGCCTCGATCAAGCGCCAATCGCATTCAGACTTCTCCCCGCGACGTTTACCCTAAGTGAACTGCAACATATGTATGAGTTGCTCCTTGGTAAACGCTTGCACAAAGCGAGCTTCCGTCGTGCCCTCCAGGCCGCCTGGCTCGTCGAACCTATGGACGAATGGCGTAGTGAAGGCCGGGGCAGACCCGCTCAACTCTTCCAGTATTTACCGAAGAAAAAGCGTAGGCCCCATCGGGGTGTGAGGTTCGATTTTCTCTATCCCTGATACCGTAACAGATCGGTATTTAACCCGATCTTGCCTACGGAACCTCTTGCGGCAGCGGTGTATTAGTTGCAATGTGTACATAAGGCTAAACACCCTGTAACTGGGAGCCCGGTACCTATGCTCGCTTATCTCGATAGTTTGTGCGCAGCGTTGCTCGCACGAGACAGCACAGAGATACAGCGTCTTCTTGCACTTCCAGCGGCGCGCGATCTGCCCCGCCGAGTGCGTGAAGAAGCCGTCGCGATATCTCGCGCCGGTAACCGTAGCTTCATGGCTCCGATTCACTCGCTCCATTTTTACTACAAGCTCACTCATATGGTTGACGAGTCGAGCGATCCGATCTTCGGCGATGCTGCAAAGCACAGCGAGCCCACAGGCGGACAGATGGAGCTGCCGCTCCGTAAAGTCAGCAACAGCGGCCGCTAGAACGCTCTAAACGAGCGCGCGAAGCGAATTCTTCTTCCTCATCGCCTCGTTCCAGATATCCCCAACTTTTTCAAAACGCTCGGCCGCGTTGCCGAGGTGGAAGTCGCGCGGGTCGAGATCATCCGCCAGCTCGCTCCATTTGAGCGGAGTCGAGACCGTCGCTCCAGGCTTCGCCCGAACGCAATAAACACCGGCCACGGTTTTCCCCCGAATATTTTGCAGGTAGTCGACGTAAACCGTTGCGGCTCCGCGCGATTTGACGAAGCGCTCGATCGTCGCCTCCTTCGGATGAGCGTCCGCTACCTTCGTGGCGATCATTTGCGCGACGATCATTGCCGCCTCGTTTGGCGTTTTTGGCGGAAGTGGTAGATAGATATGCAACCCCGTCGATCCGGAAGTCTTGATTGCCGCGTGCAGCCCGAATCCATCGATGACTTCCTTGGCACAGCGCGCGACCTCAACGACGCGGGCAAAGCTGGCGCGCGGACCCGGATCCAGGTCGAGGATCGTGTAGTCCGCGTAGTCCAATGACTGAACGCGGGAATGCAATGGATCGACGGAGATGGCCCCCAGCTGGACCGTATAAAGCAGCGTGAGGAGGTCTCTACCGACGATCCGAGGCTGCTTCTCCCCATCCTCGGTTGTTATTACTTCGACCCGAACCCCAAGCGGCGTGGTCTCTGAAGCTTTGTGCTGGTAGAAGCCTTCCCCGTCTATTCCGTTGGGGAATCGCTTCAGAACGAGCGGGCGATCCTGGATCGCCGGAAGTATGAAGTCCGCCACGCGCGCGTAATACCGCATCAAGTCCCCTTTTGTGTACTTCTCCTTGGGGAAAAAGACCTTGTCGAGGTTTGAGACCTTGAGGGTTTTTCCGTGCCCGAAGTCGAGGATCCCATCCCCGCCCGCTTCCTCGATCGCCGAGAGCTGCCCAATAGTGCCGCTCGTGTCGATTTTTGATTGTTTGACAGACCCGATCCGGGAGCGTCCAGCGTTCGACGCCGAGGTCTTCGCGTCCGAGGTGTTCGAGGGGCTTTTTGCCCGAGCGTTGACACTCAGCCGGGCTCGACGCTTGGCTATGGTACCGTCCCGAATTGTCTTACGCTGTACGCTTGGAGCCTCGATCCCGACATCCTTTGCGTCCTTGTCGTCGCGCGCGCCAACGAAAATGGGCTGCCTCAAGCGGCGATCGGCGGTCCATTCGCTGAACTTCACTTCCACCACGACTTCAGGCTTCACCCAATGAGCCTTTTCATTGGTTTTCGGGGTCTCTTCAAATGGTGATGTTCTTCTTTCGAGGGGCTTTAGGCGCTTGTACATGTCGTTCAGCTCCTCACGGGTGAAGCCTCCACCGGTGTGGCCGACGTAGATGAGCCGGTCTCCGTCAAAGTAGCCGAGCAGCAGGGCGCCGATGTGCTCGCGGCTGTTCCGCGGCTCAGTGTAGCCGCCGACCACGAACTCCTCCCGAAATTCGATTTTGAGCTTGAGCCATGATCGCGTCCGTTTTCCCGGCTCGTAGCGGGAATCGATGCGCTTGGCGATGATGCCTTCCCAACCCTGCCGGCGAGCTTTCTCGAGCATTTTCTTTCCATCGTCCTCGATGGAATCGGTCACGCGCAGGTGTGTCGATGTCCGCTTGCCGACCCGCTTGAGGAGGCGCGTGCGCCGTTCCGTCCAAAGTTCCGGGATGAGAGCCTCGTCGCCATCGAGGAGGATGTCGAAGAGAATGAGCGCCGCCGGAGTCTCGACCGAGAGTCGCTGGATCAAGTGCGTTTCCTTGAGGTGCATGCGACTCTGGAGCTCCTGAAACCTTGCCGGCTCTCCGTGGACTAACGCCACGATCTCGCCGTCGAGGATGAACGAGCGCCTGGTCTCGGACGCAAGCCTCTTCAGGGCGCCCACGATCTCGGGGAATTGTGCCGCTTTGTCCTTACCGTTCCGAGTAATGAGCTTCATGTCGGTGGACGACACATAGGCGAGAACGCGGATGCCATCGTACTTGGGCTCGAAAGTCCAACCCTTGCCTGGGATTTCCGTGCCGATGCTGGCGTACATCGGCTCGAGGGCCTTGAACGAAAGCTTCGGCTGGGACAATGCTGCCTCAACCTTCCTGGTGCGCGTCGCTGTCACGGTGTCCTCTTGATGAGAAGCGTGATGCAAAAAAAGCCCCGCTCAGCGGGGCTTTTTCCTCGGACGGAATCGAAACGGTCAGGTTGCTTTCGTGACGTCCGCGGCCTGGGGTCCCTTTTGACCTTGGACTACCTCGAACTCGACCTTATCGCCCTCAGCAAGAGATTTGAAACCGGATCCACTGATCGCGCTGAAATGGACAAAGACGTCCGGGCCACCCTCGCGTGAAATGAAGCCAAATCCCTTGGCGTCGTTGAACCATTTGACCGTTCCAGTGATGCGTGCCATTTAACTAATCCTCTCAATCCCCAGCAGGGCAATCTGTGAAGCGTCTACGACAGGCTAGCGACAGTTAAGAGATCTTGTCGCTTCGCCGGATTCTGGTCCGCGTGACGCATTATCCATCCGGCGCTCACTGAGGAGGGCAAGTTTTGTGCAACAGACCATGACCCTAGGCCGCGCCTGCGACATAGTGCGCCGAACGCCCGCAGCTCTTGCAGCGGAGAGTCACGTGCGCATAGGGTGGCGGAGGAATCTGGTGCGGGTCGCGCTCGATCGATCCAGCGCACGAAGGGCAGCTGAGTGGAGATCCGTGGCGGTCGTTGCTAATCAGAAACAGGGCTTGGGCGGGATTGTACGCGTTCGGACGTGGCTTGCGCATGAGCTCTCCAGTTACTCGAAACGGCGCTGCGCGGTAGGCGTCGCATGGTGAGGTGGACGTTCTTGACGGCTAATCCATTGAGAAGAAGAGCCATCGAGATTCGCGAGCGGATCTGCGTCGGGCTGGCCCTCAGCTTTCTTACTGCCTGTGGCCCGCATGCCCACATACCGCTCCGACCGGCCAATCTGCCTGACGCCCTTGCACCGACGGATAGCGGAGCACTCCTCGCACGGCGCCTAGCACCGGTCTTGTACCTACAACCAGATGAAACGTTCCCGCTGGAACGCGTAGTGGCCGTTCTGCACCCGATCCGGCGGGTAATTGCCTACCATTTACTATGGCGGGACGACATCCACGGGTCGTGGATTCCGTTCACGGTCCCGACCGACGAAGAGGTTGTATGGGTAGGCTATGACTCGACTTACGCCCCTACCGATGTCTGGACCTACTGGCACGGGATGACACTTCACACCCCGTGGCCCCGGTCTCAGGTCGCGATCGATGTCCAGTGGGGAAAGCATGGCAGCCTTCCCCGGAACGTCCGGCAAAGCGACCTGCCGAGATCGCGCACTCTCAATTTTTTCTACGCCCTCACGATCTTCGGGGAGCCCGACATTCTGCTGGGAGACCTTACCCGCAAAGGACCGCTCTGCTTCTGCCACAGCTACCGAAGATACCGGCAGTTCACACGACCGATCATGCTCGCCGACAGGCTGGACGCTATCGTTCGGACGGAGGATCCGAAGCCTACGCTGCTCGAGATATTCGGCAGCAAATACTCCAATAAGCACCGCTGGCCTTAGGGGAAAAAAGCTCCGGCGGGACGAACCCGCCGGAGCTTTGGAATTCTGCTTCCTATCTCCCTATTCTAATCAGGGACGAGCGGACGCTGACGCCGCCAATGCCTGTTCCCGCTGAGCGATAAGGAAGAGATCCTTCTGGGAGGCGCTCTGCTTGAGAACCTGCAACGCGTGCATCAGCTGATTGTCTTCCGGAACGCTGCGACGCTTGGCCGTGGAATCTCCGAACGCCAACCGCGCGACGGTATTGCCAAGCAGTCGATCGATCTCCGGCCCCGCCTGCTCGTACTGCACGTGATCAATCGTGACTCCCTTAGCCTGAAGGCGGCGATAGAACTCTTCGCGCCATGCCGGAGGTACGGTAAAGTCAGGGCGGACCGTTTTCTTGAGCTCGAGCGAGTAGTCCATGAGCGTCGCTCTCACATCGGTGGTCTTCGGAGCAAAGGCGTTGAACACCTTCTGTTCCGCGGTGGTCAATGTGTCGGGACGCACGATGATGTCGGGCGTGATAGCCCCGCCACCATAAACGATGCGGCCGGCGTCCGATTTGAACACAGGGCGAGACCGGCGGACCGAATCGGTCTCCAGAGAATCGGGCATCACTTCCACAAACTCACCGCTCGGAAGAAGCTTCCGCTCCTTCTGGATGGAACGGCCGTTCGGAGTGTACCACTTCGCGGTCGTCATCTTGAGCGCGTAACCGCCCTCGAGCGGGAAGACCGACTGCACGAGGCCTTTTCCGAACGAAGTCGTGCCGACAATGAGAGCGCGGTCGTGGTCCTGGAGTGCACCGGCGACGATCTCTGAAGCCGAGGCGCTTCTTCCGTCGGTGAGGAGCACCAGCGGAATCGTCGGCGCGATTGGATCATCGCTGGCGACGAAATTCTGGTTCTCACCGTTGCGGGCCCGGATGCTCGAGATCTGCTGTCCCTTCTTGAGGAAGAGATTGCTGACGCTCAGCGACTGATCGAGGATGCCGCCGGGATTCCCACGCAGATCGATGACGATTCCGCGCGCGCCCTCGCGCGACAAGCGGGCGATCGAGCTCTCGAGCTCGTCTCTCGCGCTCTCGTTGAACTGGAGAAGCGGGACATACCCAACCTTGTTGTCGAGCATGATGGCGTAAGGAACGGCCGGGATGGTGATGACCGCACGGGTGAAAGTGATCGGTATCAACTCGGGCACGCCGGGACGTGAGAACTTGACCAAAACCTTACTGCCAGGACTTCCCTTGAGCGCATCGGACGTCTGCGAGACTGTCCAGCCGCGGGTATTGGTCGTGTCGATGAAGTTGATGCGATCGCCTTCCTGCACGCCGGCACCCTCGGCCGGTGTATGCGGGAAAACGCGCTGAACGGTGATGAAACCCTGTGTCTCGGCGATCTCCATTCCGATGCCGGCGTAGCGTCCATTCGTCTGCGCATTGAAGGTGGAAAGCTCCTTCGGGGAGAGCAGGACGCTGTAGGGATCGTTCAGCTCGTGGACGAGCCCGCGCGCCGCCTTTTCATAAAGCGTGGCGGCGTCAACGGTGTCGACGAAGCGGGTGGACACAATGTTGAGGACCTGGTCCAGCAAGCGAGCACCTTGCTGGTTCTCGTGTTGTTGAAATACGAAGCCGCCGGCCATCAGCGGGATCAATGCGAGGCCGAACAGCAAGCTCTTTCTGGGTCGGGACATACGGCTCTAGGTAGAGAGAAGAAGGCGGTAACGTAATAGATACGCCCCTGGCGAGGCAGTGTTCCTCAAGGACGCACAAAAGGCACCAACGGAACGCCGCTGCTCAGGGTTGTTCAGGCGGCGCGGGAGGCCAGCACGTAGTCCACGAGCCAATCGCGGTTAAGCTGCCGGAACGTTGCGTCGCGCAGGAGGCCTGCCGCGAGCAGCATTTCGTGAGCGGGCTGGAGCACTCGTTGCAAATGGGATGGGTATCGCTGGGTCAGCGGCAACTGCTCGGCGAGGGAAGCGAGGGGGACTCTCCAGGTCACCATCCCCTCCTCCCTCGCGACTTCCAGCAGGCGATAGAGCCGTCTGGCAACGGGATTGGTGAGCGACAAGTAGTGCGTTGCAGAGAGGGTCACGGTGTGTCCGGCGGCGATATTCGCGCGGATTGCGGGGCCGATCGTGACGTGTGCGTCGCCCGGTTCCGACGCGGCGAGCACGGGAAACAGGGTGAATTGTTCGCGCTCGGCCATTCGTCGGCGCGCGATCGAAACTGAGGAGAGAATGGTGAAGCGTCCTTCTAGCGGCTGTCCTTCTTTTGCCGCAACGTACACTCCGCTCGACTCGAGAGTAGTCCGCTCGAGCCTCGTCAAAGCGGACCGAAGCTGCTCGTACGTTCTGCCGTCGACGCGCCGGGCGATGGAACGCAAAAACGCGTGGAGCGTAAAGCTTATCACCCCGTCTTCGGGGGCCCCTGCCTCGTGATAGCGATGCAGGAGCTCGATGTACACGTCCTGGTCGAATGTTCCGGGCAAGCGGTCGCCCGGGCTGGGCAGAACACGCCACCGCCCACCGCTCTCGGGAGAGAAGGAAATTGCCGTGTCCTCGGCAGAATCGCTCAGTCGGAAGATTGGAAGCGCTTCAAGGGAGCGGTCGAGAACGATAGCACGCGTCGCGATTCGCCGACGGGCCACGAAGGTCATGTAGAGAGAATATGACACTGATCAAGTACATAGCAATCGCGGCCCTATGCCTGTTTGGGCTCATTCTGGCCCTAATCGGCATCCTGTCGGTGACGCACGATACGCCGGTTACGAGCGTAATCGCGGAAGGCGACAAGGACGGACCGCCAAGCGTCGAGGATCCGCTGTTCGCCCGGAGCATCGAGCTGTTCACGGGAACGCACATCGATCCCGGCAACAGCGTTCAGATCCTGCTGAACGGCGACGGCACCTATCCCCAATTGTGGAAGGACATAGCCTCTGCCGAGCGCACTGTGACGGTGCAGATGTACTACTCACAGCCCGGCGGGGTCGCCGACACAATGGCGAAGTACCTGATCGATCGCGCGCAGCACAAGGTACGCGTGCTGTTGCTGCTCGACGCATTCGGGTCTCAGCCGCTCAAGCCGGAATGGCGTGACAGTCTCAGGCACGCCGGCGTCGAAGTCAAATGGCTGAGGCCTCTGCGCTGGTACACACTGCAGAAAGCCGCGCAGCGATCGCACGTACGCGTGGTCGTGGTCGATGGGAAGATCGGCTACACCGGTGGTTTCGGGCTCGCCGACTACTGGCTCGGAGACGGACACCACGAGGACCAGTGGCGCGAGACGAACGTACGATTCGAGGGACCAACCGTGGGAGCCCTGCAAGCAGCATTTGCGGCGGCGTGGGCAGAAGCGACGGGCGAGCTGCTGACTGGCGACCTGTTCTTTCCAAAGAGCTCATTCGCCGATGTTGGAGACGTGCAAGCCGGCCTGATGTACAGCATTCCGAGTACCGGAAGCACATCGGCGGAAAGGTTTCTGGCGTTGTCGATCGCGGGCGCCCGAAAAACGCTTTACATCAGCAACTCATACTTCGTCCCGGGTGAGAATTTCATGCAGCTGCTTCTCGCGGCAGCGAAGCGGGGAGTAGACGTTCGGGTCATCACCGTGAGCAACAAGACGGATGTGAAGACGACCTGGTACGCGGGGAGAACGTACTACGAGAAGCTGCTTGAGGGAGGCGGAAAGATCTACGAGTACCAGCCGACCATGATGCACGCGAAGAGCATGGTGGTGGACGGGATATGGTCGTACATCGGATCCATGAACTTCGACAACCGTTCGCTGTCGTTCAACAACGAGTCGCTCCTTGTGACCCTCGACCGCCACCTCGGAGCGCAAATGGACTCGATCTTCATGAATGACATCAAGTCGTCAAAGGAGATAAAGCTCGACGAGTTCAGAAAGCGCGCTCTTTCCGGGAGGATCCTCGAGTGGGGAGCACAGAAGCTGAGGCGCATACTCTAGCCCTCAAGCGGTAACCGCGTCTTGGCCCGTCATGTGAGTAGCTCTTCCATGTTGCCGCGCCTTCATCCGCTCGTGAGGCGGTGGTTCAAGGAGACGTTCGGCACGCCTAGCGATCCGCAGCGCGAGGGTTGGCCGGCGATCGCGAGTGGAGCACACACGCTCATCCTCGCTCCGACCGGAACCGGGAAGACGCTGGCGGCGTTTCTGTGGGAGCTGAACGAGCTGATCGTGCGGGGAACGAAGGAACCGCTGTCGAACGCGGTTCATCTGCTCTACATCTCGCCGCTAAAGGCCCTCAATAACGACATTCAGAGGAATCTTGAGCGCCCGCTCGCCGAGCTTCGAGCGCGGTTTGTTGCGGAAGGGAAGGAGCTTCCCGAGATACGCGTCGGCGTTCGCACAGGGGACACGCCTGCATCCGCTCGCGCAAGGATGCTTCGAAAATCCCCGCACATTCTCATCACGACGCCCGAGTCGCTCAACATCATGCTGACGACGCTGAAGGGCCGCGGGATGTTCAGCGGCGTCCGCGCCGTGATCGTCGACGAGATTCACGCCATAGCCGGAACGAAGCGGGGATCTCATCTCGCGCTGACGCTGGAGCGTCTCGAAGCGCTGGTCGAGAAGCCACCCCAGCGCATCGGCCTGTCGGCGACGCAACGGCCGCTCGAGGAAGTCGCGCGATTTCTCGGCGGGTGCGAAGCGAGCGCTGACGGAACACCGAAATTCCGTCCCGTGACGATCGTCGACTGCGGCATGATCAAGGAGCTGCAGATCGCGGTCGAGTCCCCAGTTGCCGATCTCGGGAACGTAGGCGGCAGCGTCTGGCCCAGCGTCACTCCGCTCGTGCTGCGGCACATCCGCGCATCCAGCACGACGCTCGTGTTCGTCAACAATCGGGCGCAGGCGGAAAAGATCGCGGCGCGCGTCAACGCCCTCGCCGAAGAAGAAATCGCGCTTCCGTATCACGGATCGCTGGCGAGGGAACGCAGGTTCGCGTTGGAAGAGCGCCTGAAGGCCGGGACTCTTCGCGCTCTCATCACCACCAGCTCACTGGAGTTGGGGATCGACATCGGGTCGGTGGATCTCGTGATACAACTGCAGTCACCCAAGCGCGTCGCCTCGGCGCTCCAGAGAATCGGACGCGCCGGACATACTCTGGGCGTAGCGAGCCGCGGAATACTCGTACCAACCTTTCGCGATGACGCAATGGAAATCGCGGCAATAGTGGCGGCGATGCGCGCCGGGGATGTGGAGCCTACCCATGTGGTGCAGAACGCCCTCGATGTACTGGCGCAGGTGGTCGTCGCCGCCGTCTCGGTCGATGACTGGCAAAGCGAAGATCTGTTCCGTCTGGTGCGACGATCCTATTCGTATCACCAGCTTTCGCGCGGCGCGTTCGATGAAGTGTTGGCGATGCTGTCAGGAAAGTATCCGTCGGATATCGCGGCGGAGCTGGAGGCGCGCATCACCTGGGACCGCGTCAATGACAGGCTGACCGGATCGCGGGCGGCGCGAATGACGGCGGTGATCTCGGGTGGGACGATCCCCGACCGCGGTCTGTACACGGTGAATCTCCCGGATCGCACGCGCCTCGGAGAGCTGGATGAAGAGTTCGTGCACGAGTCGAGGATGGGTGATGTCTTTCAGCTCGGTTCCTCGACGTGGAGAATCGCGGCGATTGAGCACGATCGTGTGGTCGTAACACCCGCGCCCGGAACGCCAGCGCGGATGCCGTTCTGGCACGGTGAGTACATGGCCCGGTCGCTGATGCTGAGTCATCGCGTCGGGGCGCTACGCCGCGAGCTGGCCGAGGCGCCGAATGAGGAGAGACTCGCCACTGAATACGGTTGTGATGCCGCAACCGCCAGCTCGCTCGTGAAGTACATCGCATCGCAACGAGCCGCCACAGGGATTGTTCCCGATGACCGGAACATCGTGATCGAACAGTTCAGAGACGAGACCGGTGCCGTAAGAATCGTGATTCACGCCGCCTTTGGGGGAAGAATCAACGCGCCGTGGGGCATGGCACTGGCGCAGCGCGTGCGCGAGGCGATCAACGACACCGATCTTCAGGTGCAGACCACAGACGACGGCATCATGCTTCGTCTGCCCGATCTGGGCATGGGAGTACCATTCCAATCCCTGCTCGGATTGTCGGGCGCCGAAGCCGAGCAGCTCGTGCTGGAGGAAGTCGGCTCGACGTCCCTGTTCGGCGCGCGGTTCAGAATGAACGCCGCGCGGGCGCTGCTGCTGCCGCGCGGAAATCCACGGCGTCGTATGCCCTTGTGGTTGCAACGCCTGAAATCGCTCGACCTACTGCAGGTGGTGCGGCAGTTTCCGAGTTTCCCGATTCTGGTCGAGACGTACCGCGAAGTTCTGCAGGACGCATTCGACATGCAGGGACTCAAAGAAACGCTGGCGGAGATCGCGGCAGGCAACATCCGCGTCCACAACGTGCAGACCGACTCGCCGTCGCCGTTCGCCACCAGCCTGCAGTTCGGTTTCGTAATGGATTGGCTCTATGGCGATGATACTCCGCGCGCGGAGCAGAGAGCAGCACTGCTGTCGCTCGACAGATCACTCCTCGACGAAGTCATGGGCGGAGAGGGAAGCGACGACATCACGCGGGAAGCGATCGAACAAACTCTGGCGGAGCGGCGCGGAACGGCGCCAGGCAGACGCGCCCGAACTGATGACGAGCTTGCGCATCTGCTCGACCGGGCGGGCGATCTTACCCGCGATGAATTGGAATCCCGCGTCGCTTCGGAAGAGGAAGGCGTCCGGGCGAATCCCTTCGCCCGGCTGCTGGAGACTGGGCGCGTGATCGGGATCCGCCTCGGATCTGAAGCCGCGAAGGAATGGCGCTTCATTCTTACGGAGACATATCCGCGCTATGTCTCGGCGTACGGCCCCGAGCAATTGTCCCGGGTGCTCGGCACTACGGAGATCGTTGAGCAGGACGCCGCGGCTTTGATTCCCGAGGTGCTCCGTCACCCCGCGATCGATGCGTCGGTCGCGCGACGAGAGATACTCGCGCGATTTCTCACACAATCCGGACCGGTGACTGTTCAGGAGATCCACGATCGCTATGGCTGGCCACGCGAATGGATCGAATCCCGGTTCGTGGAGTGGGAGAGAACGGACAAGCTGGTCCGCGGAAAATTCCGGCGGGAGGTTCAGGATCTCGAATGGTGCTCGAGACGGGTGGTCGAGATCGGGCGGAGACGCGCGCTCGCCGCACTGCGGAAGCAGATCGAAGCTGTTGAGCTTTCTCACTTTGCGGCCTTCATGCAGCGCTGGCAGCATCTCGACGAGCGGGACCGGCTCGACGGCGCGGCGGGAACGGCAGCGGCCGTGCGACAACTATATGGTATTGCGCGTCCGGCCATCGCCTGGGACCGGGACTATCTCCGCGCAAGGATCAGAGCGTACGACCCGACGACGTTGTCGCAGTTCACGGCCACGGGTGAGCCGGTATGGGTTGGCGAAGGAAACTACGATCCGGAATCAGGCGCGATACCACTGGCCCGGGTGCGCTTCTTCGAACGGGGGACCGGAGGAATCTGGCTCAGCGATCAACAGGAACCCGTGTTGAGCGAGAGCGCCGAAGCAGTAAGAGCGACGATTGCGGAGGAGGGTGCTTCGTTCATCGGCGACATTCAGGCGATCACCGGACTGACGATGCTTGCGGTGCGCGAAGCAATTCGTGAACTGGTCGCATGGGGTCTTGTTACCAACGATACGGTCGAAGCTCTGCGTGAGATCGCCCGCTGGAAGCCGATGGTGCCGCGCACCGGCGCCGACCCGACGAGCTGGTTGCCCGCTGACTACACGCCCTCTCCGAATCGGAAATTCACACGGACCCGCCCGAACGTCAGGAGACTACCGAAATGGAGGCGGCCGGACCGGCCGGGAGCGGCAGCCAGCGGCTGGACCGGTCGTTGGTCGCTCGTGAGGCGGCGAGGAACTTTGGGACCAGAACTTCCCGAAGAAGAGTGGGCGGAGCGAATCGCGCGTCAGTGGCTGGCGCGCTACGGCATTGTCTCACGCGATTGGTGGCGGCGCGAACGTCCACCGGTATCGTGGCGGTCCATCTATCGTGAGCTCAAGCGTCTCGAGTTTCGCGGAGAAGTAAGGCGTGGGTATTTCGTCAAAGGTCTTGGGGGCGCCCAGTTCGCACTCCCCGACGCGGTAGAATGGCTTCGAGCTGTAGCGAGCGAAGACCAATCATCGGCGAGCTTCGTCGTAATGGCGGCGAGCGACCCGGCGAACGTCTACAATCTTTCACTGGAGATGGTGGAGCGAGATCCGCTGTCGAGGCCACGCGGATCGGGCGCGCTCATCGTAACGCGCGGTGGGCGCGTCGCAGTTGCGGTGGAAGCGCGGGGACGTCGTTTTTCCGTGGCCGACTGGTTGTCTCCCGAAGAAATTGTCGAGGCGAAGAAAGCCCTGGTGGAGCACCTTGGCGGGGAGAAATCCGCGCGCTATCTGATGTAGGAACTCAGCGGATGTCGCCGCGGCCGAGCGCCGCGCGCACTGCCTCACGCATCGCGATCACGGCCTCCTCGCGGGCAGCGGGGGAATCCTCACGAACGTGAAGCTCGATTCCGTCGGCGACGGGAAGACGGTGCCAGCGAAGCGAAATGTCATCGTCGTGGGAGACAGCTTCGTATGCGCCGGAATCGAGCGCTGGCGCAAGTGACGTTGCGATCTTCCGTTCGAGCGCATCACCGGTGACATCGCGCATCTCGCTCCGGATGGTGTCGAGGCTTTGCCCCTCGCGCTGCCGGATCTTGATCGAGAGCAGCTGGAGGAGGTGCCGGTACCCATATGTCGCACCGGTGCCCGTGCCCTCGGGCCGATCGAGCAATCCACTCGCTACGTAAAACCGAACTGCTCGCGCGCTCGGCGCCGCTCGCGCTGAAGCGTTCGTTGGTCGGACTCCAGCCGCGTCTACAAGAGCTGTCGCGTGGGCTGCAAGGCCTCGGGCGTTCCAGGGAGCGTGTTTAGCGTGGGCGCGGAGGAGAGCGACAGGCGATTCAGCCATGTGGATAGGATAACATTAAAGTCCTCGGCTCGCTCGTCGTGCGGAAGGTCGCCCGCGGGAGACAAAACGGAAATCTCGAAATCGCGCTTGATCTCGCGGAAGCCGCGAAATTCCTCTACTGGCGCGTTCGATCCCTGCTCACCCCACACCAGCAGGGCCGGCTGGCTGAGACGCCGCAGGGCGTTTCGCACGTCGATGTTGAGATGGCCGGAGAGGAATGCGGCTGGCGCGTGACGCGCACCGCGCTGGTGGGAAGTCGCGTAGTAGATCTCAACCAGCTCGTGCGTGACAAGCGAGTCGTTCGAGTACGCGTTAATGAGATTGCGTCGAAGCTGCGGCCGCGAGACGAGGGCGTTGAACATGGCGGTGCCGGCAATAGGCGTATCGACCACGAGCCGCCCGGCTTCACCCCCAAGGCCTACGGGCTCGTTCAGGCTCACAAGCCCCGATGGCGCTATGAGAGCCACGGCGGGGAAACGCAACGGGTCTCGCGCCGCCAAAACAATGGCATATGCACCCGAGAGCGAAGTCGCGACGAGTACCGTGGGCTCGTCGATCACCCTGCTCACGAAATCGGAGATCAGCGAGATGTAGAGACGCGCCGAGTAGCGGATCGCGGGACGCTCCGACATCCCGAAGCCGAGCAGATCCAGCGTGTAGACGGTATTCGTTCGCGCGAGCGCGTCGACGTTGTTTCTCCACTCGTACGACCACGCGGCCGCGTGAATGCCGTGGATCAGCAGAATCGGCGGACCCTTGCCGCGCTTGGTGAAGGCGACGCGTCTGTCGCGCCAGTCGAAACCGCCCTCATCGCCCCCAATCAGGTTGGTGATCTTGTCGACGCCCTTTCGGGCAAAAGCATTATAGGCAGCCGCCGCGCCAAGGATGGCGCCGCCGGACAGAAGAATTTTTCGCCACGGCCCTTCTCTCTCGTCGTTCTCCTGCATCACACCTCACTCGGTCGGTCAAGGAAAAAGCGCGGTTACTTGAGAGTAACCGCGCCTCGGGCACTGCGCATGGGGTCGGAGGAAACTACTGCTACTAGCGCTTCCGCGAACCCGAGCTCTTATGGCTCCCGCCGCTCTTTCCGTGCGACTTGGCCCCACCCTTGGAAGCCTTCCGGGCCGCCGCCTTCGGGGCGGCTTTGCGTCCGGCGGCTTTCTGGGCCGGCTTCCGCGCTCCTGAGGACTTCTTTTTGACTGATTTCTTCCCGCCTGAGGACTTCGGGGGGGGGCCCTTGGCTGCTTTCTTCTTGGTGCCGCCGGCTGTCTTGGCGGCTCCTGCGCGGCTTCCGGAGCCGGACGCTGCCGTCGTCCGGGTGGCTGGACTGGCTCCGCCGCCGAAAGTGCTGGTCCGCGCGGCCGCTCCCGAGTTTCCAGCTCCGAATGCCGTGCTGGACCCGGTTGACGGCGGGCTACCAAACCCCGAGCTGCCGCTCATTCCGCTGGCATTTCCCGAAGCGCCACCAAGGCCTCCCGTTCCACCACCGCCAAGGGTCGACTCCTGCTTTTTCCCGGATCCCTTGGGCCGGCCCCTTCTTCCTCTCGGAGCGCCGCCGCCGAAGAGATCCTCCTCCTCATCCTCTTCATCCTCTTCGCCTTCGCTTACGACCGTGGCATCAGAATCGACCTCTTCGTCGTCATCCGCGTCTTCAGCGCTATCCCACAGGCGATCGCTATGATCCTCATTGATCGCCCAGCCGCCATCCTCGTCGTCGTCATCGTCGTAGGAACGCTTGCCGCGACTGAAGCCACCGAGATCGTCCTGGTCGTCGTCGTCCGCGAAACGCAATGGCTCCACTGATTCACCGCTCGGCATTAGTCCTCCCATAGAATGTCAGCACGCGCGCTGGGTAGCGCGGAATTTTCTGAGTTTCGCCCGCTGCACGTCGCGTGCCTTGTACGCTAGCGCCGAAAGCTTCTCTAGATGTGGAAACCGAACACAACATGTGGAAACCGAATACAACGCCGGTGACACGGCGTCAAGGAGCAGCTTTGCGCGTCTGGCCCGATTCGCTGGATTGAGACGCTACTCGCCTCGTGATGACGTTGACCAGCGCATCGTAAACACCCGGGTCGAACTGTTTACCCGCGTCGACGCGGAGGTGATTCAGGGCTGCGATGGGCTCCAGCGGCTCGCGGTAGGCGCGTTTGGATGTAAGAGCATCAAAGGTGTCGGCCGCGCAAAGGATTCTGGCGCCGAGAGGAATGGCTTCGCCCGACAGGCCGAGTGGGTACCCGACGCCGTCCCAGCGCTCATGATGGTGCTCGACGTACTTGAGCGGCTGCTTGATGTGATTGAGGGGTGCCAGGATGTCGAGCCCGATTCTCACGTGCTGCTTGACGTGCTCGAACTCCTCGGCGGTAAGGCGTCCGGGTTTGTTGAGGATCTCCTCTCTGATTCCGATTTTGCCGACGTCGTGAAGACGGCCGGCAACCCTGAGATCCTCGCACACATTCTCCTCGAGGCCCAACTCCTCGGCGAGCTGGCCGGCCAGCTCGGAAACGCGTTGGGAATGGCCCCGCAGGTAGAGGTCCTTCGCTTCCATGGCGTTGATAAGAGTCTCGGCGATGCTTATGGACATGAGCCGCAGGGCTTCCTTCTCCCGCTCCAGCTCGGCGGTGCGAAGGGCGACTTCCTCGCGAATCAGCTTGTCGAGGCGGCGTTGCTCCATCAGCTCCGAGCGCTTGTGGAGCGCGCGATCGACAGCTTGCTGGAGGTCGGCGAGCTCGACGGGCTTCATCATATAGTCCGTCGCGCCGGAAGACAAAACTTCCGTCGCGGTGGCCGCATCATTGACGGCGGTCAACATGATGATCGCCAGGTTCGGATCTCGTTCGATCGCCTTTGGAACGATCTGGACTCCGGTCATTCCGGGCATGCGCACATCGCAGAGCATGAGGGCGAACGATTCCTTTTCCAGGATCTGGAGCGCGAGATCACCAGAGCCGGCGATCTCCACCTCGTAGCCGCGGGAGCGGAGGAATTTGCGGAGCGCGAGGCGGATAGTCTCCTCGTCGTCGACAACGAGAATCCGGGTCACTTCTTTGTCTCGCTGTAGAGCGGTAGAAGAATCGTGAACGTCGTCCCAACATCGGGAGTGCTTTCCACCGAGATCGTTCCCTCGTGTGCCTGAATGATGCCGTAGCTCACGCTGAGGCCCAGTCCGGTTCCCTCACCGGGAGGCTTGGTGGTGAAGAAAGGCTCGAATACGCGCTGACTCACTGCGGGCGGCATTCCGCGTCCAGTGTCCGAAAGGATGATCTGCACCATCCCGTGCTTGCGCTGAGTCGTCAGCGACATGTGACGGAGCTGCGTTCCTTCCATGGCCGACTCGGCGTTGACGAGAAGGTTGAGGAGAACCTGCTGGAGCTTCTGCTCATCGCCGCGAGCCTGGGGATTCGAATCATCGAGACGCATGTGAACCTTGATGCCGGCCGAGCGGGACGCCAGGGCGCGAAGCCGCACTGTGTGCTTGACGATGGTGTTGATGTCGACCGGAACATCGCGCGCGTCGGTCTTGCGAGCGAAGAGGAGGAGATCGCGAATGACACCGATCGCCCGATCGGCTTCGCGCTTGATCAGGCTCACCGACTCCAACTGCTCACCCTCCAGATTGTCCTCGAGAAGAAGCTGCGCGAAGGTCGAGATGCCGGTGAGAGGGTTGTTGAGCTCGTGCGCGACGCCGGCGACTAGCTCGCCTATGGCGGCGAGTTTTTCGGTCCGCCCGAGGTGGTCGGCGACCTTGCGCTCCTCGGTGAGATTTCTGATACCGATCACCAGCCCGACGATGTTGTGGGTTCCGTCGCGAATGTGGCTGAGCGTCACGGCAGCCGGGAACTCGGTTCCGTCTTTTCTTCGATGAACGTGCTCGCCGGTCCAGAGCTGTATGTCGTGCGGGATCGCGGGAATCGTCTGTCGGGGTGAAGGCTGAGCCGAAGCAACGACGAAATCGTCGACTGACAGGCCGGCTATTTCATTTGGGTCGTAGCGATACTCTTTGATTGCGGCGGTGTTGGCGTATTCAACTTTCGCATCGATGCCGAGTATCAGCACGGGCTGATCCATAGTCGCCAGCGCCGCGGCGAGTGTGCGCTCGCGGGCATGGGTTCGATGTTCGTCTTCGCTGAGGAGCAGCACATCGATTGCGAGGGCGACCGCGGGCGCGAGACGCAACAACGCCTCAATGTGCGGACCGCTTTTCATCTGCGCGGTGGCAGATGTCACGACCAGGACTCCGAGTCGGCGGCTGCTCGCGATGAGCGGAATCGTGATAGCTGGCTCCTCGGGAACCCGCAGGGGCTGGGACGATATTTCGCGGAGATTCTCGACGAAGGACGGCCCCTCCGTCTCCCAGGCTGCTCGAACCGAGCTGGTCTCGATCGGACCCGATATGCCTTCCATCTGCTCACATGTGCCGCGGGCGGCGACACACACGACGGTGTTGCCATCGGGGGAGATGATGCCGATTGCTTTCCCGCTCGATGGAACGACGTCATCGAGAATCTCGAGGATGTTATGACTCGCCTTGGCGACCGTCACCTTGCGCAGGGCCACGCGCGCGATCTTGGCCGCGGCCTCGGTCTGCCTTTGCTCGCTGCGCTGCGCATCGAAGAGTCGCACATTCTCGATGGCAACGGCCGCCTGGCGCGCGATCAGCATGATGAGATCCAGATCGTGTCCGTCGTACGCATTCGTCTTGTACGAGAGAACCTGCATCACTCCCACCGTCCGGTCGCGGTAGGTGAGCGGCGCAGTAATCTCGCTCTTCACTTCACGCTTCGAGGCAACCTGGAAGATCGTTCCCTGCCACCATCGCTCCGGCTTGGAGGAGACGATCGGCAGGCCGGTCCGGAAAACCCTGGCGATCGCCTCTGTGCCATTCGGGAAGTCGAGGACGCTCTCTCCCTCGCGCTCCTTGGAATCGACGATGATGCAGTGCGCGTGGAACTTCTCACCCACGGCGTCCGCGATCATGAGGGCAAAGCACGGAGCATCAACCACCGAAGCGACTGCCTTGTAGATCTCGCGGTACGCTTCGTTGAGCGAGATGGTGGCTGAAATAGCTTGTTGCACGGTCGCGACCGCCGCGAATCTCGCGGCGCGTCGCTCGAGCTCGGCGACGAGCTCAGTCGTCAATGAACTCCACCGTCACCGGACGTGTTATCACGCCGGACTTGACGCCTTCGTCGAGGAAGAGCCGGATTGCCGCGCGGCCGCGCTCGCCGTAGTCGAGCGTCCAGTCGTTCACGTACATCCCGACGAATGTGTCTGCCTTGCTCCGATCGAGACCGCGCGCATAACGCATAGCGTGGTCGAGAGCGTTCTTGCGGTGATCGAGCCCGTACGCGATGCTCTCGCGAAGGTGCCGCGAGACCTTTCTCTGGACGTCGCGCGGCATGTCTTTCCTGATGACATTGCCGCCGAGAGGAAGTGGCAGGCCCGTTTTCTCGAGCCACCACGCACCCATATCGGCGACGAGGTGCAGTCCCTCGTCCTTGTAGGTGAGCTGTCCTTCGTGGATCAGCAATCCGGCATCCACGTCGCCGCTCAGCACTGATTGCTCGATCTGATCAAAGGGGACGACGACGGGAATGAAATCCGGCTGAAAAAGCCTGAGCGCCAGGTATGCGCTCGTCATCATTCCAGGCACGGCGACTCTCTTGCCAGCGACCTTTTTGGGCGTCATCGGCTTTTTGGCCACGAGCATGGGTCCATAGCCATCGCCCATCGATGCGCCGTGGGGTAGCAGGGCGTACAATTCCGACAGATACGCGTAGGCGTGAATCGAGACCGCGGTCACGTCGAGCTCTCCACGCCGCGCGCGACTGTTCAGCGTTTCGATGTCCTGGAGCTCATGGACGTAGCTGATTCCCTGCGTATCGATGTGTCCGTCGGCGAGCGCGTAGAACATGAACGCATCGTCCGAATCGGGGCTGTGGGCGAGATGGATCGTGCTGGGTGAGGTCATGATTTGATTCCCAGGCTTTTCCGCGCCTGAGAGACGGCGTTCGAGATATCATCCGCGTGTCGCACATACTCATCGCGTTTTTTTGCGAGCTCGGCTTTCTGCGCAGCGATGAGCCTTCGCTCGTAGGAATGGAGCTGGGCGGTGTCGCGAGCGAGAGTGGCAAGACGCGCCTCCAGGATCAATCCGAGCAGGTGATTCGGATTCTCGCGCAGGATGGTGTCCGCCTGAGCTTTCGCCAGTGGAATCGCTCCCGCGACCTCGCCGATGCGACCCATGTCGTAGCGTTGATCCGTGTTAAGAGGCGCGAGCATTAGGTACGCCTGAAGGGCCATCGGTGCGAAGAACTGGACGCTGTCGATCTTCCCTTGGGTGGCGAGCAGCATAACACGGTTATAGAGGCGGTCGGCGCGCTCCTGCGGCGACAGGCTCGAGATGTCGGGGGCGCGAACTGCAGCGGATTGATCGTCGGCTGGAGGCCCGCGATCGTCGAGTCCAGCCTGTGGCAACGCATTAACCGAACCGTCAACGGTGCTTCCACGACGGGCATTGAAGCCACGACCGGCAGCCAGGGCGAAGAGTGCCAGGAACGCGAGAGCCGCGACGACCCACGGAAGCACATTCGTTCTCGGTTCAGGTTTGGCAGCAGCCGCTCCGACTGGCGTCCCGCAGCGGTGACAGAACTTGGCGCCGGGACTCAGGTCAGCGGAGCAGGAGGCACAGGTCGCACCCGCCAGTGGGGCGCCACAGCTAGCGCAGTACCGGCCATTCGCTGCTGCGCCACAGGAGGAGCAGGTGGTGCTTTCGTCTGGAGGGAGGGAGCTCATGCGCCTGAAAATAGTCTGGCGCCAGCTTCCCTGCATCGCGGAGGAGTCAGACAGCAACTACGAACTGAAAACGACCTGCCAGGCCCGCACATAGCTCCTGGCAGGTAGTCATCAGTTGTAGTTCAGCGCTGAGGGATCAGACCGGAAAGAGCATTTCCCGGTACTTCGGGAGCGGCCAGTAATCATCTCCTACCACCAGCTCGAGAGCGTCGCAGACCTTTCGCACTTCTGCCATCGTGTCTGCTCCCTCCGAGGTGAGCATCTCCGCCTGTCCGGCCGGATTGTCGTGCTTCGCCTCGACGCGAGCGATGACGTCGCTCAGATCCTCGCGAAATTCCTGGAGCTCCTGCACCAGCTCGCCCACCTGGTTGGCGGTTGCTATCTGCGGAATCACCGCGACACCGGCCGTCTTCGACTGTGAAGCCGCCTTGGAAAGCAGTCCGAGATAACCGTAGGACGCCGGGATCACCATTGTGTCCACGATCTCGCGCATGGTGTGCAGCTCAATCAGCATGTCCTTCACGTAGCGCTCGACGCGGACGTGATAGCGGGACTCCAGCTCTTCCTTGGTGAGGACTCCGAGCTTGGTGAGGAGCGCGCGCGACTGCTTGGACACGAGCTCCTTCAAAGCCTCCGGAGTCCGGCGCAGGTTTGGAAGGCCACGCTTTTTCGCCTCGATCACCCACTCTTCCGAGTAGTTGTTCCCCTCGAAGCGAATGGCTGACGTGTCCTTGAACACCTCTCGCACGACCTTGAGCACCGCGTCGTCCACCGACTTCGTCTTCTTGAGAGTCTCACGCAGCGAATCCGTGATCTCGCCAATCGAATCCGCGACGACGGTGTTCAGGAGCGCGACCGGGAACGCGATCGAGGCCGAGGATCCCACGGCGCGGAACTCGAACTTCTGCCCCGTGAACGCGAAGGGAGACGTGCGATTGCGATCGGTATTGTCGCGCTGAACTTCCGGCAGCTTCGCGACTCCCAGCTTGATCATCTGCTGCTCGGCGGACCCGGAGCTCTTTCCCGCGGCGATCTCCTCGATGACCTTGGTGAGCATGTCGCCCATGAAAATGGAAATGATGGCGGGCGGGGCTTCGTTGGCACCGAGCCGGTGCTCATTGCCCGAGGTCGCGATGCCGGCGCGAAGGAGTCCGGAATGCTTGTGGACTCCTTTGAGCACCGCGGCCAGGAAGGCGAGGAAGCGAATGTTCTGGTGGGGTGTCTTTCCGGGCTTGAGGAGATTCAAGCCGTCGAGGTCCGGCGAATCGGCGATGACGGACATCGACCAGTTGCAGTGTTTTCCCGAGCCGTTGATGCCGGCGAACGGCTTCTCGTGCAGCAGTGCCTGCAGGCCGTGTCTCAGCGCTACGCGCCGCAGTGTCGCCATCACGAGCATGTTGTGATCGACGGCGAGATCGGTCTCCTCGAAATACGGCGCCATCTCGAACTGGCAAGGCGCGACTTCATTGTGGCGTGTCGTAATCGGTACGCCGAGCTTGTACAGCTCGAACTCTGCTTCGGAAATGCATCCCTGGATGCGCTCCGGGATTCCGCCGAAATAGTGATCCTCGAGCTGCTGACCGCGCGGCGGCGGAGCGCCAATGAGCGTGCGGGCGCCCATCACGAGATCCGGGCGCATTGCGAAGTGCGCGCGATCGATGAGGAAATATTCCTGCTCGGGTCCAAGCGTCGTGAAGACCCGCTGCACTCCCTTGTCGCCAAGCAGCTCCAGCAGCTCCGTGGATTTCTGCGAAAGCACATCGGAGCTTCTGAGGAGCGGAGTCATTTCGTCGAGAGCTTCACCGTTGTAGCCGATGAAGACTGAGGGAATGCAGAGAGTCCGAGCGCCAGTGGACTCGACGATGAAAACCGGGCTGGCCGGGTTCCATGCCGTGTAGCCTCGCGCTTCCCAGGTCGCGCGCAATCCACCCGAGGGAAAGCTCGACGCGTCGGGCTCGCTCTGAATCAGCTGGTCGCCGGTAAATGATTCCATCGGCTGCCGGTCGTCATCGAACGCGAAGAACGCGTCGTGCTTTTCCGCCGTAAGTCCGGTCTGGGGCTGGAACCAGTGGGTAAAGTGGGTCACCTTGCGCGAGATCGCCCACTCCTTGATCACCTGCGCGACGACTGGCGCGATGGCGCGATCGAGTTTCTTGCCGTGACGGATGGATGCGGCAAGGCTGCCGAAGACTTCTCTCGGAAGCTTGTCGCGGAGCTGCCTGACTCCCAGGATGTTGATGCCGAAGTACTGGGAGGTCGGCCCGGGTATTCCGTCCTTCCCGAAACCGGGGGCGATTCGGGGCTCTCGCTTGGAAATCTCGTTCAGAAGAGCTTTGCGCAGAGTGATGGCGGCGGCTGTCATAGGGAATCTGAGCTGATGAGAATGTAAGTCAGAAAGATGCAAACCAGACACATTTGAGCGATCAAATTGGCTAATTGGGCAATATTACGCAAGGAATTGGCGCACTTTCGCGCGATATTTGCAAAAATTCGCCAACAAGGCTACGTTCACCGCAATGCCCCGACATCGCTCCCGGATTCCCGACACTTCAGGCGCCACTGCCCAGGACATCCTGGATCTCGCCACCACCAATAACGTCCGCTTCCTCAGACTGCAATTCACGGACATCCTCGGCATCAACAAGAACGTCGAGATCCCCGCATCGCAATTCGAGAAAGCGCTGGCGGGGGACATGATGTTCGACGGCTCCTCGATCGAAGGGTTCGTCCGGATCGAGGAATCGGACATGCTGCTGGCGCCGGATTTCAGCACGTTTCAGGTATTCCCCTGGGGTGACGAGAAGAGTCGCGTTGCCAGGCTGATCTGCGACATCAACACTCCTGACGGAAATCCATTTGCCGGGGATCCGCGGGGAGTTCTCAAGAAAGTTATCGCCCGGGCCGCCAAGCTCGGCTACACGATGAACGCGGGGATGGAAGCCGAGTTCTTCATGTTCAAGCCGCGGGCGGACGAGGAGCCCTCGACGATTACGCATGACGTCGGCTCCTATTTCGATCTCGCGCCGGCGGACCTCGGCGAAGATGCGCGGCGCGCGATCGTCGATGTGCTCGAGCGAATGGGATTCGAAGTCGAAGCGGCACACCACGAGGTCGCGCACGGCCAGCACGAGATTGATTTCAGGTACGCAGAGGCGCTGAAGACAGCGGATAACATCACGACGTTCCGATTCGTGGTGAAGTATGTCGCGCGGACGTTCGGACTCACCGCGTCGTTCATGCCGAAGCCGGTTTTCGGACAGAATGGAAGCGGCATGCACACCCATCAGTCGCTTTTCCGCGGGAAGGAAAACGCTTTCTGGGACGAGAAGGCGGAGTGGGAGCTTTCCAGCACGGCGCTCCACTACATCGGGGGGCTGCTCAAACACGCTCGCGGCTTTACCGCGATAACCAACCCACTGGTAAACTCCTACAAGAGACTGGTGCCCGGTTTTGAAGCGCCGGTCAACGTGGCCTGGTCGATGCGCAACCGGTCGCCGATGATCCGCATTCCCGATCGTCGCGGCTCAGGGACCAGAATCGAGCTCCGAATTCCAGATCCATCCGCTAATCCTTATCTGGCGCTGGCGGTCCAGCTGGCTGCCGGGCTCGATGGCATCGCGACCAAGGCCGATGCGCGGGAGCCGGTGAACACCAACATCTGGGAGATGTCGCACCGGGAGAAGCGCCGTCTCCGGATCGACGATTTGCCCCACAATCTCGGGGAAGCGTGCACTGAGCTGGAGAAGGACGATGTGATCACCGAAGCTCTGGGTGGCCACATTACGGCCCAGTTTCTTGCCGCGAAACGTCTCGAGTGGGAGGAGTACATCACCCAGGTTTCGCAGTGGGAGCTCGATAACTACCTCGCCAAGTACTGAGGCGAGGCAATAGTCGAGTTAACTAACTATCTAATTTTCGGGCGGCTTCAGCGGCTCCGCTTTTTTCTCCCGGAACTCTTTCCGGTGCGCTGGCGAGGGACCTTCGCGCCCTTCTTCCGCGCTTCGGACAGGCCGATGGCGATCGCCTGCTCCCGGCTCTTCACTGTTTTTCCGCTCCTTCCCGATTTGAGCGTTCCCTTTTTTCTCCGCCGCATCGCGCTTTCGACGCGCTTCGAAGCTGCCTTTCCGTATTTCCGGCGGCCTGAAGATTTTCGTGCAGCCATTCTCCTCCCTCTGCTTTTCTGAACTCTGGCACCCTGAACCGTCTGGCGCGTGTTGTGCCTAATGAAACAACGCGTCGATCGAGCTTTGGTCGCCCATCTCAAGTCGCCCTGATATGAGCAGTCGCATCGGTATGGAAGCGGAAGCCATCACTCGTCTCACCGACGGTCTGCAACCGCCGGCCATTCGCGCAATTCTCGTGCAATGCCTGGTCGGTGAGCTCGCCCCGTCGGCCGCAGTTTCGCGGATGCTCGCGGCAGAGGGCCCGTACGCTGTGCGCGCGGCGATCGACGATGTCACGCATCGTGCGGCCACAGTCTCACGCGCCAGCGACATGCTCGTTCACGACAGAGTCGATGAGCTGACGCAGATCTTCGTCGAGAAAGTTGCCGAGCTCGGCGATGTCAGCGGCGACGCCGCGACGCGCCGGACCGGATACGGATTGCCGCCGGCATCTCGCTTCTCCCCATACGGGAATCACGGCGACTCCACCAACGCCTGATTAGTTTCCGGCGGCCGTACAGCGTCGGGCGACACCCACGGATAGCTTATGCCCGTAACAAGATGGAAACGGGGTTGGGTGTACATCTAGCCTAGAGTCCTTCACGGCAGAACGATTCCGGCCGGTTTTGCCCTATCGATACTCAGGACGAAGTAGTTTCGTCTTCCCGATCGCGGCGATCTGTGCGCCTGCGATCCTGCCCTCTTCGATCCTTGCGAGACCTCGCGCGAAGCCAACGCCAGGTGAGGTAGAACGCGAGAGCAAGGATGATCCAGTAGAACGGCAACAGCAGCTCGTGGAGCGCGGGCGCGCTGTACTCGAGCCAGTAAATGAGGGCGATCGACACAAGTGATGCGCCCCAGACGACGAGCAACTGCCGCGGCCTGCGACCGTAGATCATTTCTCCGCACCGGCTACGTGGGCGAGAGCGTCGCCGGTGAGCCGGAATGTCGTCCAGTCGTCCATGGGTTTCGCGCCGATCCGCTTGTAAAATGAGATCGCCAACTCGTTCCAGTTGAGCACCGACCAGTCCAGACGGCCGCAATCGCGCTCGAGTGCGATGCGCGCGAGCTCTCGCAACAGGGCAAAGCCAATGCCGTGCTTCCGCGCGGGCGGCCGGACGAAGAGATCTTCCAGATAGATTCCGCGCTTGCCGAGCCAGGTCGAATAGTTGTGGAAAAAAAGAGCAAAACCGGCGGGCTCGTCGCCGAGGTAAGCGATCAGGACTTCGGCAGCCGGGTGCTTGCCGAAGAGGGTCTTGGCCAGGTCCTTCTCCGTGACCGGCACTTCGCCCGGAAGCGCTCGCTCGTACTCCGCGAGCTCCAGGATGAGCTCGCGGATGAGGGGGATGTCTTTTTTTGTCGCCGGGACAATCCGAGGCTTTACCAAAGTGCTACGCATTGGCGGAGTATCAGACTGGCAGAATCGGGTGTCAATGCCATCTTTGGGCGGATGAAAACGACACTCACCCGTCTATTCGCAGTCGCCCTCATTGCGAGCGCGTGCGGCTCACCGTCCCCACAAGTTGAAGCGGCCATTTCGGGTCAGGATCCATCGGGGGTGCGGCGTCTTCCAACCGGGGCGCGACTCGATCCCGCCGGAGTCTCGTACGATCTGGGCTCGATGCCGCTGGCGATGACGCTATCGCCCGAAAGGGATCGCGTGATCGTGCTGCTCAACGGTTGGAGAGAGCAAGGCATCCAGGTCCTCGACAGATCGTCCGGACGACTGCTTCAGACAATTCCGCTTCCCGCCGTGTTTCTCGGCATCACGTTCAGCCCGGACGGGAAATCATTGTACGTGTCGGGCGGCAATGAGGATGTCATCTATCGTTTCGACTGGCGAGCCGGTCAGGCAACCCTTGCGGATTCGATTGCATTGGCGGTGAAGCAAAAAGACAAGAGCGGGACGCGCTATCCCGCCGGAATCGCGATCTCGCGCGACGGACGGACGCTCTATGCAGCGGAGAACCTCGGCGATTCTCTGGCGGTGGTGGATCTCGCCTCGCGTAGAGTGGTGCAAAGACTGGCGACGGAGAAGTATCCGTACGGAGTCGTCGCCGGGCTCGATGGAACGGTGTACGTGTCCGCATGGGGTGGGTTTACGGTGTCAGCTTTTCCGGCGCAGGCCAATGGAACGCTCGGAGAGGGGAAACGAATCCCGGTGGCAAGACATCCATCGGCGCTGCTGCTCAGCACGGACGGATCACGACTCTTTGTCGTCTCGGGCAGCACGGACAGAGTGAGCGTCATCGACACTCGTAGCCAACGCGTCATCACCACGCTCAACGATGCTTCGCCGGCGGCGACCGGCGAGGGAAGTACCCCCAACGCGCTGGCACTCTCGGCGAACGGTACTCGCCTCCTCGTAGCCGAGGCGGATAACAATGCGGTCGCAGTCTTCAATCTCTCCGCATCGACATCCGGGGTTTCAGGTGCGACCGGCGGAGACAAGCTGGCAGGACGAATTCCGGTAGGCTGGTATCCGTCAGCCGTCGTGGCGGACGGGAGCGATGTCTTTGTCGTGAACGGAAAGGGACGCGGCACCGGATCCAACATCGGGCACTGGCAACCCGGCCAGCGCATGCCGCCCCATACCCGGGACTACACTCTGGGACAGACGAGCGGGACGCTGACGGTCATCCCCGCGGGTAGAACAAGCGGTGGGGATCTCGACGGATTCTCCAATCGCGTTGCCGCGGCGAACGGATGGAATTCCGCGCAACGTGAGAAAAAATATCCGCCGTTCGAGCACGTGATCTACATCATCAAGGAAAACCGGACCTACGATCAGGTTTTCGGCGACCTGCCGCAGGCAGATGGTGACACATCGCTCGTCTTCTTCCCGCGGCCGGTTTCACCCAATCATCATGCGCTCGCTGAGCGGTTTGGAATCTTCGACAGGTTTTTCGTGAACGCCGAGGTAAGTCCGGACGGTCACAACTGGTCGATGGGGGCCTACGCGACCGATTACGCCGAGAAGACGATACCGAGCCACTATTCAAGTCGGGGGCGGAGCTACGATTACCAGGGACTCAATCGTGGTCGCGTGGTCGATGACGATGTGTCGGAGGGATCCAGCGGGTATCTGTGGAATCTCGCCGAACGTGCAGGGATTGCTTACAGGGACTACGGCGAGTTCGTCAGCGAATCGGACGATCCGCCTGGAGCGGGCGCATCGGTGTCTGCAGTGGCGACAAAGCGAGCGCTGATCGGCCACATAAACCCCGCGTATTCGGGATGGAATCTGGACATTTCCGACCAGGCGCGCGCCGATGTGTGGCTCAAGGAGTTTCAGGAATTCGTGCAAGCGGGAAAGTTGCCGGCGCTCGAGATCCTCACGCTTCCGAACGACCATACGTCCGGTGCGCAGGCAGGCAAGCCAACACCACGGGCCTACATGGCTGACAACGATCTCGCGCTGGGAAGAATTATCGAGGCCCTGTCGAGGAGCCCGTTCTGGAAGAGCACCGTGGTGTTCGTGCTGGAGGATGATGCGCAGGACGGCCCGGATCACGTAGACTCGCATCGATCTCCGATGCTCGTGATCTCAGCTTACAACAGAGGGAAGGTTTTCCACCGGTTCGCCAACACCACGGATGTCCTGGCGACGATCGAGGATATTCTCGGCCTGGGACGCATGTCCCAGTTCGATCACTATGGGCGTCCGTTGCGGGAGATCTGGGAGAAGACACCGGATCTTACGCCGTATGTCGCGCTCAGATCGAGTGTGCGGCTCGATGAAAAGAATCCGCCGCGAGGAGCGCTGGCCGAGGCTTCGAAGAAGCTGGTGCTGGAAAAGGAAGACATGTCGAACGACGATCTCTTCAACCGTATCCTGTGGAGCGCAATGAAGGGCGACAAGCCTTATCCAGGACCGACGCGAATGTCGGCGCTCGAGGCCAAAGTGTCGCAATGAGCAGGACGCAGCCAAGGGTTGTACTTCCGGCGAGTCGGGGCATTTTCGGCGATGACGCCGCAAGCCGGATCAATCGTGTGCGGGTGCTGGCAAAGCTGCTCGACAATTCCATCTCGGTTCCGGGCACGAGGTGGAAGTTTGGCTTTGACCCAATCATCGGACTCGTACCGGTGGTTGGTGACATGATTGGCGCGGTGCTCTCGGGCTACATCGTTCTCGAAGCAGCGCGTGCCGAGGTGCCATCGTTCACGTTGGCGAGGATGCTGTTGAACGTCGGGATCGATGCATTGGTCGGCTCCGTTCCAGCGGTAGGCGACGTGTTCGATGCGGTGTGGAAGGCGAACATGAAGAACGTGTCGCTGCTGGAGCATCATCTCGTTGCGGGCGGCGCGGTCAATCGTGAGAAGCGGAAGGTGACCGGCGCGATCGTTCTCGCGGTGATCGTGCTGTTGTTGATACTCGCTGCAGGCTTGGCGCTCGGCATCTTCGCGGCCCGATTGCTCTGGGGGCTCTGGACCGGATAGCTTTGTGGTACGGCGCCGTGGCCAAGTGGTAAGGCGGCAGACTGCAAATCTGCTATTCGTCGGTTCGATTCCGACCGGCGCCTCTCGGTCGAGATGTCTGGCACACAACAACATAGGGCCCGCCAAAGCGGGCCCTTGTTGTGTCCTGGGGCAGGCGCCAGCCCCCCGCATCGTGGCGTCCGCATTGCTCACTGCGGCTCTCGCCGATCGCGAGGGGCGGCGTACGTTCGCGCAGGTGCGCGCGGCGCATACGGCCGATCGCGTCGAGCAACTGGTCAGCGCGCTGGAAGCGGTGCCACCCGGCCAGCGCGCGGATC
>JADGQU010000085.1 GCA_017881545.1 Gemmatimonadaceae bacterium | reverse complement strand
GGCCGTTGCGACTTCGGATAGTACACTCTCCGCGATTTCGCCGACGATCGGCATGGCGTACGCGAGCCGCAATCAGGGGGTGTCGATCGGGGGTGGCTATACCTGGGTCAACCATGAGGATGCGGGCGCGCCCGGAGCTGAAGGGGGCGGAAGCAATGGCGCGACCGTCAGCATTGGTGCGTACAACAACGGAACAGGCAAACGGCCAATGCACATGCAGCTGCTATCGAACTACAATTTCGGCAGCAAGTACGGATGGGCACGCGGCCGCGCCTCGGTGCCGTTTGGACACTCCTCCAAGCACCCCGCGCGCATCGGCGCCGAGGTGGTCGGCCAGGGCGGCGGGAAGGATCCATTGACGAGCAATTCCTTCCAGGTGGGACCGACGCTCGAATACGGCTGGACTCCGCAGTTCAGGACAACGGCCGCGGCTGGTTACAAATCGGTTGGCGGTTCGCGCTTCGCGAGTCGGGAATCTGCGGGGTACCTGAAGCTCGAGTTCTCGTTCTCACCGTGATCGGCTGATCAGGGATGGGCAGGCGGGGTTAACGGAACGACCGGATGCTTCAGATGGAAACCGGTCGCGTCCTGATACGCCCGCGCTACCGCCAGCAGCTTCGATTCCTCGAACAGCCCGCCCAGGAAAGTCAGTGAGACGGGAGTGCCATCGTCGCGGAATCCGTTCGGAAGGATCACGGCTGGATGGCCGGTGAGATTCGTCGCGACCAGCTGGGAGAGATTCGCGGCCCCTGTAGGCGTCACGATCACGTCTACCGTGCGCATGAGATCGTCCCATTTCTGAATCGCGATCGAGCGCAGACGATTGGCATTCACATAGTCGACGGCGGGAATGAAGCGCGATGTCCTGAAGGTGTTCGGCCAGTCGAACTTCCCCTGCTGGACAAGCTCTTTGTCGCGATTCGATCTCGTGAGGTCGTCGAACGCCGCGGCTGCTTCGGCGGTCAGGATGATGCGCATCGCGTCGTACTGAAGGTCGGGCAGCTCGACTGGAATCAGATTGATCCCGATTCGCTTGAATACATCGAGCGCGGCATCGTCAAATTGTTTTGTCGCGTGCAGCGTCCGCGTGGCGTCCTTCGGGTCTATCTGTGGTGAGTCGAACGCGGACTTGACGAAACCCACGCGCAGCGACTTCGGTGAGAGTTGCGCGTTCCAGTGATAGCCCGCCGGAATGACGCTGTTGTCCTGGCCGTCGGGTCCGTAGATCGCATCGAGCACGATCGCACAGTCCTCAACGCTCCGGCAGAGCGGGCCCAGCTTGTCCATCGACCACGAAAGCGCCATCGCGCCGGTGCGTGGCACCCGGCCGAATGTCGGCCTGAGTCCCGTAGCGCCGCAGCGGGTCGATGGGGAGGAGATCGATCCGAGCGTCTCGCTTCCAATCGCGAAACCGACGAGCCCCGCGGCCGTCGCCGACGCGGGACCAGCCGACGAGCCGCTCGAGCCCTGATCCACCTTCCACGGGTTTTTCGTCGTGGCGCCAAACCAGATGTCGCCCTGAGCGAGCTCGCCGAGCGTCAGCTTCGCGACGAGCACAGCGCCGGCCGCATCGAGCCGCTGAACGACGGTGGCGTCGGCATCGATGACCTGCTCCTTGAATGGGCCGGCGCCCCACGTCGTCTTGTAACCGCGGACGGCAAGAAGATCTTTCGCGCCCCACGGAATTCCGTGCAGCGGTCCACGATAGTTGCCGCGCGCAATCTCGGCGTCGGCGGCATGCGCCTGCCTGAGCGCGCGGTCCTCCGTGAGACTGATCACGCATTTGAGAACCGGATCGTACTTCTTGAGGCGCGCGAGGTACATCTGCGTTAGCTGAACCGATGTGACGCGCTTCCGACGCAGCAGCTCCGACAACTCCGTCACGGGGAGAAACGCGAGCTCGTCGTCGGCCGGTACGGCGCGGGGAGCGACCTTGCTTCTCACCATTGGCCGGCGCGGCTCCGGCGTGATCTTCTTTCCCGGCGGCAGCGGATCGAACACGATGGCAGGGCTCACGGAATTCGAGAGTGGGATCTTGTGCAGCGCTTCGATTCGCTGCTCCTGCTGCTTGAGGCCGTCGAGCATCAACTCCCGCTCGGCCGCTTCGAAATGGATTCCTGCCACTTCCTCCGCACTGGCGATGGTCTCGACAGTGATGTCCGCGCCGGCGGAGATCTTCGCCCACAGCACGCCCGGAAAGAGCGTCGAGCCGAGCCCGACGCCCGCGAAGTAGCCCATGAAGTGACGGCGGTCCACACTCGTTTCCATGCTTGTAAGTCCTCGGTCGAGATTGCGTGTCACAAAACTGCAAAAGAACGGGCGGGAGGCGTCAGTAGCGTAGGTGTCAGCTATTTAGTTCACGACGCCGGGACTTTCCTCCGTTCTGAACTGAGTCGAGAATAGAAACAAGACGCTATAGTTGCGATTTGGAGAACGCGGGCTGGCCGTCGAACTCCTGGAGCTTCTCGATGTGCATCCACCGGTGAGCCGCGCCGATGGTGCCGAGTAGCGAGAGAATCTCGGCGTCTCCAAAACTCGTGGCGGCTTCGCGGAGTACGAATCTGCACCGAAAGTGATCGACGAGGGACACCCGCCGCCCGCTCGACGGGAAGACTTGCGCGCCACGGTTCGTGATCATCTGGAGCTTGAGCGGGGACATGAGCGTCAGCTTTTCCAGATCGGCCGCCAGCGTTGCGGGATCGAGATCCGACTCTATATAGACGTCGAGTCCGCTCAGGCGACGACTCTTCGCCAGAACCACGTTCACTCCCAGCCGCGACGGGGGCATCTCGACCTTTTTGTACTCTTTGGGCGGGCTGACCTTCGAGCGCTTTCCGAGGTTGGCGATCACGGCCTGAGTGAACCCGGTCGTTGTCGCCGGCTTGTCGACGCCAATCATGTCGCTTGTGCGCAATCCGCTCTCGAGCGTCACGAGGACGGCCTGCTCGACGTCGTTCGCGGCTTTGCCTTCGCCGATCTGGCGCAGCATCATCGCCGCGCTCAGGATGAGCGCCGTCGGGTTCGCCTTGTTCTTGCCGGCAATGTCGGGCGCGGAGCCATGCACGGCTTCGAAGATCGCAACCTCGTTTCCGATGTTCGCTGAAGGCGCGAAACCGAGCCCGCCGGTGAGGCCGGAGGTGAGATCGCTCAGGATGTCGCCATTCATGTTCGTCGTGACGATTACATCGAACTGTTCGGGGCGCATGGCGAGCTGGTGGGCGCAGTTGTCGATCAGAATATGTTTGGACTTGATGGTGGGATACTGCGGGGCGAGATCCTCGAAAGTGCGCTGGAACAATCCTTCGGTGAGCTTCATGATGTTCGCCTTGGTGGCGCAGTGCACGCTCTTTCGACCTTCGGCAAGCGCATACGCGTATGCGAGTTTGATGATCTTTTCGCATCCTTCGCGCGAGATCAGCTTGAGACCCTCCGCGACGCCCGGCGTCTGCATGTACTCGATGCCGGCGTAGAGATCCTCGATGTTCTCGCGCACGATGACGATATCGAGATTGCGTCCGGTGAACGCCGTCTGCACCCCGGGCAGCTCGCGGACAGGCCGGATGTTGCCGTACGTCTCAAAGAGGGTGCGAAGGTTGACGTTCGCGCTTCTGTTGCCGAAGCCGATCGGGGTCTCGAGGGGGCCCTTGAGGACGACGCGGGTGCGCTCGATCGACTCGATCGTTTCTGTGGGGATTCCGGTGACTATGCCTTTCTGAAACGCTCGTGCGCCCGCCTCACATTTCTCGAACTCGACGGCGACGCCGGATGCTTTTATGATCTCGAGGGCTGATTCAACGACCTCCGGGCCGATTCCATCGCCCGGCAGTACGGTTATCTTTCGCTTTCCAGGTGTCATCAGAGGAAGTTAATCCCTCTGGGCAGGTCGTTACACTGCGCGCGTAGCTCAGTTGGATAGAGCGTCGGCCTCCGGAGCCGAAGGTCGTGGGTTCGAGTCCCGCCGCGCGCATTCCCCTCTTTGCTCTCCGAATTCTGCATCGGTCCCGGTCAGTCGGGAGGATGTCCTCTTCTGTAGGCTATGGAATTCTCCAGATCACGGGTCACCGTCGACGATCGCGCACGTAGCATAACGAGCACCCTCAAAACCCAGGCAGTCGTTTTGGGCGGCACGCTAGCCGTGTTCTGGGCGGTATTCGTCGTGAACACCCTCCTGGGTGGCTCGCTCCTGGTTCTGGGCGTCATTCCCCGCACGACGATTGGTCTGCGCGGCATTCTGTTCGCCCCGTTCCTGCACGCTAGCCTCAATCACATCGTCGCCAACAGTATCCCGTTCCTGGCGTTGGGATGGATGGTGATGCTTCGCGATGAGAGACACTTTATTCCGGTGACGGTGGCCGGAATGATCGGATCAGGCCTCACAGCGTGGCTGCTCGGCGCCCCGGGCTCAGTGCACATCGGGGCCAGTGGCGTGATCTTCGGCTATCTCGGATTTCTGATGCTCACGGGATGGTACACTCGGAGCTTCGGCAGCATCCTCCTCAGCATTGTCGTCACTGTGCTGTGGGGCGGCCTCGTCCTCGGCATGATGCCGGGCGCGCCGGGCATCAGCTGGCAGGCGCACATCGGCGGTTTTCTCGGCGGCGTTGTCGCCGCGCGAAGGGTCAGACGTTCTTGAGCGCCTGCCCGACCTGAGTCAGCGATTGACGCGCGTCCCCGAACAACATCCGCGTGTTGTCGTTATAGAAAAGCGCGTTATCGATTCCCGCGAAGCCGTGGCCCATGCTGCGCTTGAGGACGATGACGTTGCGCGCACGATCCACGTCGAGAATCGGCATCCCATAGATCGGACTCGATGGATCGTCGCGGGCGGCCGGATTCACGACGTCGTTCGCACCCACCACGAGCACGACGTCCGTCTGCGGAAATTCTCCGTTGACCTGATCCATCTCGAGTAGCTGGTCATAAGGCACGTTCGCCTCGGCCAGCAGCACGTTCATGTGACCAGGCATGCGACCCGCGACAGGATGAATGGCATACTTAACGTCGACGCCTCGTTTCTCCAGATCGGTCGCGAGCTCCCGGACCGTATGCTGCGCTTCGGCGACGGCGAGACCGTATCCCGGCACGATCACGACGCTCCTCGCGTACGCGAGCGCGATTGCCGTATCCTCGGGAGTCGTCTGCCTGACCGTGCGTCCAACAGCGCTAGTGGCCGCGACCGCATCACTGCTCGCTGCCCCGAATGCGCCGAACAGCACGTTGCCCACCGATCTGTTCATCGCCTTGCTCATGAGCAACGTGAGGAGCGTGCCGGATGCACCCACTAGAACTCCAGCCACCACGAGCATCTGATTGTGCAGCACGAATCCGGTGAGCGCCGCAGCGAGGCCAGTAAGCGAGTTGAGGATGGAGATCACGACCGGCATGTCTCCGCCGCCGATCGGGAGCACGAACATCGCGCCCAGCACCAGCGCCGCGGCGAAAAGCAGCCAGAGAGCTGTCGGGCCACCGCCACCGACAACGACAAACCCACCGAGTCCCAGTACCGAGAGCAGAATGAACGCGTTGATCAGCCGCTGAAGCGGAAACTGGAGCGGCCTTCCGGGAAGAATCTCCTGAAGTTTTCCAAACGCGATGATGCTTCCCGTAAACGAGATCGCGCCGATCGCGGTCCCGAGCACGATCGACGTCCCCTCGCCCCAGCCGATTGCATCGCCAGCTCGCGTGAGCCGCAGGAACTCCGCCACCGACACCAGCGCCGCCGTCCCTCCGCCCATGCCGTTGAAGAGCGCTACCATCTGCGGCATCGCGGTCATCTGAACGGTCCTGGCGAAGTACACGCCTATCGCTGCACCAATCAACGTTCCAATGGCGATCGTCCAGAAAGACACGATCTGCCGGTCCAGCAGCGTCACGCCTAGCGCGAGCGCCATTCCGATTGCCGCGAGGCGATTGCCGGCCCGCGCCGTCGCGGGCGAGCTCAGGTGCTTGAGTCCGAAAATGAAAAACACCGCGGCGACGATGTAGCTGAGAGCTATCACCGATTCGCGGAAATCAAGCATTCTTTTTCTCGGCCTCAGCCTTGGGCAGGGCGACCTCGCGCTTCTTGAACATCTCGAGCATGCGATCCGTCACGACGAAGCCCCCAAAGACGTTCGCGGCACCGAACACGACCGCGATGAATCCCAGCACGTGAAGGAGCGGCGTGTCCGCTGAGCCCGCGACGAGGTATGCGCCGAGCACCACGATGCCGTGGATCGCGTTCGTCCCCGACATGAGCGGCGTGTGCAGCACCGAGGGGACGCGACTGATCACCTCGAAGCCGACGAAGATCGCCATGATGAAGACATAGATGCCGAGAATCGTCTCCTGACTCACTTGGCAGACTCCACAAGAGGTTGTTTGAGGGGCGGCATGCTCAGTCGCAGGCGTGTCGGCTCGTGCCGGATTTCGCCATTGGCGGTAACGACCACGGCGGCGATGATGTCGTCGCCAAAGTTGAGATTGAGCTCGCCCTTCGGCGCAAGCAGCGTCGCGAGCGCCGAGATGTTCTTGGCGTACATCTGGCTGGCGTGATAGGCGAGCTCGCTGGAGATGTGGAGCGGTGCCATGATCGTGACACCGTGCCTCACGACTGTCTCGCCGGGCACGCTCAGCTCGCAGTTGCCGCCCTGCTCGCCGGCGAGATCGACGATCACGGAGCCGAGGCGCATCGCCTTGACCGTCTCCGCGGCGACGAGCACCGGCGCCGCTCTCCCCGGCACGAGCGCCGTGGTGATGATCACGTCAGCCTGCAATGCGTGGTTGTGGATCAGCTCCTTCTCGCGCCGGATGTGGAGCTCGCTCAGCGCCCGGGCGTAGCCGCCCGCGTCCTGAGCGTCTTCAACGTGCACGTCGAGCTCGACGAAGGTCGCCCCCAGGCTCTGTACCTGTTCCTTGACCACCGGGCGCGTATCGAACGCTTCTACGACCGCACCGATGCGACGCGCCGTCGCGATCGCCTGCAGTCCGGCGACACCGGCTCCAATGACGAGCACTCGCGCGGGACGCACGGTGCCGGCCGCGGTCATGAGCATCGGGAAGAATTTCTGAAGCGCGTTCGCCGCAAGCAGCACAGCCTTGTAACCGGCGACAGTGCTTTGCGAGGATAGCGCATCCATCATCTGAGCGCGCGTCGTCCTCGGCACCAGCTCCATGCTGCACGTGATGATCTTCCGTTCGGCCACTTGCTGAAAAAACGCCGGATCGCCGGATGGCTGGAACAATCCGATGAGAACCGTGCCTGCCGTCAGCAAGTCCAGCTCGGCCTGACCGCTCGATTCAGCGCGTCCGGGACGCTGGACTTTCAGGACCATTTGGGCGGTGGAGTAGATCTTCTCCGGCGCGTCGACGATCTCGCAGCCGACGGCCCGATAGGCATCGTCGGTAAAACCCGCTCGCAGTCCCGCGTCACACTCGAGGACAACGCGATGCCCGGCGCGCGTAAGCGATGGGACGACTTCCGGAACGAGCGCGACACGTCTCTCTCCGATCGCAATCTCTCGGGCGACGCCTATCAGCATTCCGTGTTATTGGCCGTCATGTATCCCATAAGATAAGCGGTCCCGATAGCTCGTGTTTATATTCGCTCAATGCCCCGCCAACTTCACTGGAGAGAGCTGAGAACGGGAATCATCGCGGCGGCGGCGGTCGCGGCAGTGATCGTCTCCGTTCTGCTGTTCGCGCGCGTGGGCGCTCTTCATGGCAAGAAGGTTACCCTGTACGTCGTTACCGCCGAAGCGCCCGGTCTCCTTGCAGGTACAGAAGTGTGGCTCGCCGGCCAAAAGGAGGGAATTGTCACCAACATCTCCTTCCGTCCCGCCACCGTACCCGAATCGGAGCGGATCCTGATCACGACCCAATTCCTGTCTGAGGCGCTCGCGAGCGTGCGCCGGGATTCGTACGCGCAGATCAAACCTGGCGGGAGCATGATTGGAACCCTGGTCGTGTCCATTTCACCGGGGACGATGACCGCGCGTCCACTGCACGATGGAGACACGATTTACGCGCGTCCAAGAGCCGCGGTTGGAAATCTCACCGACGACATTGCGTCCATTGGACCCGTGGTCGCCGAGCTCGGCGCCGCTACGAAGGAGCTGGCCGACAAGATCGGCCGGCCCGTCGGCACCGTCGGGAACTATCGCGCGAGCGGACTTCCCGATTTGGCGGATGTGGAGGCTGGAATGTCGAGTCTCAGCTCGAGAGCGACGCGTGGAAAGGGCCTCATCGCCGGCTCGGGGCGGGGCGATCTCCGGGCGCGGGCAGCACACGCAATGGCGGCGACTGATTCGATTCGAACGCTGATGGCATCGAACAAGGGAAACCTCGGCCGCTTCAGGCGCGACACCACGCTCGTTACAAACGCGAATCACGTCCTCGCGGAAGTCGACACGCTGCGCGCCCTGCTATCGAATCCCGTCGGCTCGAT
>JADGQU010000358.1 GCA_017881545.1 Gemmatimonadaceae bacterium | reverse complement strand
GGTGAGTGGGCCCGGCATTCACTACGTAGAATCGCACGCGGTCTCCCATTTTCACTTTGAGCGGCGTGGTCATGTACTGACTCGGGCGCCCGTTGAAGACGACGTAGTCCGGCAGGGTAGCCAGCATCTTCGTGTAATCGAACGGCAGCACACCGGAGACTGCCGCGCCGAGGTAGTACTCGCTCTCCACAAGGACGAACTCCTTCGCCGGAGGCAGCGGGGAGGGTGGATCGACTATCACTGCTCCGACCATTCCCGAGCCGATGTGCATGAGGACCGGGGAAGTTCCGCAATGATACAAGTACACCCCCGGATACCGTGCCTTGAACGTATACGACACAGATTGTCCGGGAGCGATTGAGCGGAAGGCGACCTTCGGATCGAGCTGCGCTGCGTGAAAATCCATCGAGTGAGGAATCGATCCGTGGTTGGTGAGAGTAAACTCGACGGTGTCGCCTTGCTTCACGTGCACCATGGGCCCCGGAATATCGCCGCCGAATGTCCACGCCGAGATGACGGTATCGTCCGAAATGCGGATCGGTACTTCCTGAGCGGTGAACTGAAGGCGGGTAGTGCGCTCGGACGCAACCGGCGGGAGAACCGGGTCGAATTGGTGAAAGGCGACGTTCTTGACGCTCCCAGGCAAGGCAGTCGACTGGTGGATGTTGGCATGGCCACCGGTGTCGAGCTTGCTGTCAGGATTGCGAACGGCAGACCCGGGCCCTGCCTGTGGAGGGGTGGCGGCGTTGGACCCGGCGGACGCCGCGGTCTTGTGCTCAGACTCGTCCGAGCCGCAGGCGCCCAGTGCGAGAGGCACGAGCGCACCGAGTACCGACGACTTGATCAGGAACTCCCGGCGCGTTGCTGGACGATCAGTGAGTTCGGACAATGTTGGAAGGTCGGTAGGCATTGCAGTCTCTCCCCATGAAGTTTGGAGCTTCTCCCCCTTTGCTTCTCGGAAGGAAGCGACACCACGGAACGCAAACTAGTGGAACACAACCGAAGCAAAATCAGGAGATCAATCGGGCGATCCCGAATGCGGCCGCCGCGGCGAGGCCTCCGGTCACGGTCGTCTGCAATCCGCTTCGCAACACAGGGACTCCCGTGAACTTTCCCTTCACTCCGCCAAAGACAGCCAGCGCGATGAGCGTCACGACCACCGACAGGCGCAACGCGATGCGCGCCTCCGGCAGCAACAAGTAGGCGCTGAGCGGGATCAATCCACCCACCGCGTATGCGAGCGCGATTGTCAGGGCGCTCTTCCAGGCGCGACTCGGCTCCGGCTCTTCGAGACCGAGCTCGAAACGCATCATGAACGCCACCCAGTCTTTTGGCCGCTGTCGCAGCGACTGAACCACGGAGGTGCTCTCGCTCTCCGAGAGGCCGTAGGTTCGGAAGATGTCGGTGACTTCCTTCGCCTCGGCCTCCGGGATGCGCGTGATCTCATCCTGCTCGCGCGCCTCCTCGTGCGCGTAGTGCTCGGCGTCGCCGCGCGCCGCGAGGTAGCCTCCCAGCCCCATCGCAATCGAGCCGGCTGCGATCTCCGCGAAACCGGCCGTGATGATCAGGCGGGACTGCGCGATCGCCCCGGTAAGGCCGGCGGCAAGGGCGAACGGCACCGTCAACCCGTCGGACATCCCGATTACGACGTCGCGAACGGCATCGCTCGAGGTGAAGTGTTTCTCAATGTGTGGGGTCAATGGCATTGCTCTTTACTCTGAAGGGGTGGATGCTGCGAGTTCATAATGCCACTCGACGGAGCAGCTGGGCGTTCAGAGCTACGACTACCGTACTGAAGGACATGAGGATGGCGCCCACCGCCGGATTCAGCACGATGCCCCATGGCGCGAGCACACCCGCCGCGAGTGGAATTGCCGCGATGTTGTAGCCGGCTGCCCACCAGAGGTTTTGTATCATCTTGCGATAGGTGGCTTTGCTGAGGGCTATGATTCGTGGTACATCGCGGGGATCGTTTCGGATCAATACGACGTCGCCGGCTTCAACCGCGACATCCGTCCCTGCTCCGATCGCAATGCCGACATCCGCTGTCAGGAGTGCCGGTGCGTCGTTCACTCCGTCCCCAACCATCGCGACGCGTTTCCCGGATCGCTTCACCTCCTCGATCTTTGACGCCTTCTGTTCCGGAAGCACTTCGGCCAAAACTGTGTCGATCCCGAGCTCCTTTGCGACCGCGTCGGCGACCGCTTTCGCGTCCCCGGTCATCATGATGACTTCGACCCCCTGCTCGTGCAGACGACGCACGGCTTCCTTGGACTCCTCGCGAATTGCGTCCGCCACCGCCAGCACGGCGAGGGGGGTCCGACCTTCGACGAGAGTGATCGCTGTTTGTGCGCGCGTCGTCGCACGGTCGAGCGCCTCACGCAGCTGCGACGGAAGCTCGATCCCCAACCGACTAAGCAGAGCGGGGCCGCCAATCATCAGCGATCGTCCCTCGACGACCGCTTGCACACCTTGACCGGGTATCGCCTGGAATTGTTCAGCCCGCGACAGGGGAAAGCCGCGTTCCTCGGCGCTCTTCACCACCCCCTGTGCGATCGTGTGCTCCGAATCCTGCTCAACGGACGCCGCGAGCTTTAGCGCGTCGTCGGCCGATAGTCCTGGCGCTGAGGTAACCTCAACGACGCGAAACTCTCCGCGGGTGAGTGTTCCCGTCTTGTCAAAGAACACGGCATTGAGATTCCGCGCTTCCTCCAATCCCCGGCGATTTCGAACCAGGAGTCCCGCTCGGGCGCCGAGCGTCGTCGAGATCGCGATGACAAGCGGAATGGCGAGGCCCAGCGCATGAGGGCATGCAATCACGAGGACGGTCACAACTCGTTCAACCGCAAATGCCGGAGTCGCGCCCACAAGGAGCCAGGCAACGAGTGTAATCACGGCAGACACGATGGCGATCACGGTCAGGGAAAACGCTGCCCGGTCAGCGAGAGCCTGTGCCTTGGAACGGGAGGTTTGGGCTTGCGCGACCAGCCGCATAATACCGGCGAGCGCAGTGCGCTCGCCCGTACCCGTCACCTTGACGCGGAGCGACCCAGCGCCGTTCACTGTGCCTGCGATCACCTTGTCGTCGAGCTTCTTGTCGACGGGGCGGGACTCGCCAGTGATCATGGCCTCGTTGACCGCGCTGCTTCCCTCGAGGACAACACCATCGGCAGGGATACTCGAGCCCGGACGGATCAGAATCACGTCGCCTTCGCGGAGATCCGTAGCCGGGCCCTCCTCCGGCTTCTCGCCAACCAACCGGACGGCAGTATCGGGCACCAGCTTCGCCAGCTCCTTCAGCGCCCCCTGCGCCTGAGAGATCGAACGCATCT
>JADGQU010000357.1 GCA_017881545.1 Gemmatimonadaceae bacterium | reverse complement strand
GTTATCTCACCCGCACTCGCTGAATCCGCACACGTGGCACTTGGCGCAACCCTCGGCCATCTCGAGCGACGAGCCGCAGTCAGGGCACGTGCCGATGAAGGACTCGCCTCGATTCACCGCATCGAAACGATACTGTGCCTGCCCACCCTCTCCCGTCACGGGAGTCGGCTTGGGCGGCGCCACATCGTCGGGAGCAGTGGCCAGCGGCGCGCCGCCGAGCAGCTCCTGCTGCACACCTTGCTTCTCGCGCATCCACTTCTCGAGCGCAATTCCTATTGCATCTGGAACAGATAGCACCTTGTTGGGTCCGAGTCCGATCGCCTTGTCCGACGCAATGCCGCGCAGCTGGCGATGCACTTCCCGAATCGGAATCCCGGATCTGAGCGCGAGCGAAATGAGTCTTCCCATCGCTTCGGCGTCAGCCATCACCGCTCCGCCCGCCTTGCCGAGATTGATGAAGACCTCGAACGGATGGCCGCGGTCATCCTCGGTGATGTTGAGGAACATCGTGCCCAGCGGTGTCTCAATGCGCGTGGTGATGCCGCGCAGCGTATCGGGACGTGCTCTCTTGGCGCGGCGCTGAAGGTTCTCGGCCTCCACGTCGAACAGCGCCTGTTTGAGCCTGGCGTTGTCCGCCTCGAGCTCCGCAATCGTTCCGTGCAGCTCGCCCCTCTCGGCTCTCGCGTCGGCCTTGCCGTCGCGGTCGGCTTGCGCCTGCTGCGTCGCCCCGGTCGAGAGAACCTGATTGTCGCGCGAGCCATCGCGGTACACCGTCACGCCCTTGCACTTGAGTGCGTAGGCGAGCTCGTAGATCTCACGCACGTCGTCAGGAGTAGCCGCGTGCGGGAAGTTGGTCGTTTTGGAGATCGCCGAATCGCAATTCTCCTGGAAGGCCGCCTGCATTCTGACGTGCCACTCAGGGGTGATATCGTGCGCGGTGACGAATACGCGCTGGACCGACTTCGGCACTTCGTCGAAGTGGATGTGCCCTTCCTTGGCGATCTTCTCCATCAGCTCGTCGGAATACCAGCCATCTCTCTGGGCGATCGCCACGAAGTCTTCGTTCACGTCTGGCATCATCGCACCGGCCTGATTCCGCATGAACGCAACGGCAAAAAGCGGCTCGATGCCTGAAGAGCAGCCCGCGATGATCGAGATGGTGCCCGTCGGCGCAATCGTGTTGACGTTGCAATTGCGCAGCAGCTGCATCGGCCTGACGCGCTTGCCCTTGGCATCGCGCGCGCACGTCTCGTCCGGACCCCAGATCGATCGCGCCCACTCGGGGAACGGTCCACGCTGGTTGGCGAGCCGCTCGCTCTCACGCTTGGACTCGACGTCCACGAACTTCTGGAGCTCGCGGCCGAACTCTACTCCCTCGATGCTGTTGTAGGAGATGCCGAGGCGAACGAGCGCATCAGCGAAGCCCATGATGCCGAAGCCGATGCGACGAATTCTCTTCGAGAGCGCGTCGATCTCGGGCAGCGGATACTTGTTGACATCGATGATGTTGTCGAGAAAGCGGACCGAGAGATGGATGTCGCTCTTGAGCGCGTCCCAATCCAGCTGCTCGTCCTTCACGTAGTAGCCGACGTTGATCGAGCCGAGATTGCAGACGTCGTACGGGAGTAGCGGCTGCTCGCCGCACGGATTCGTCGCTTCGTAGTGTCCGACGTGCGGAACCGGATTGTAGCGGTTCGCTTCATCAATGAAGAAGCAACCCGGCTCGCCCGTTCTCCACGCGCCGTCGATCATCTTCGCCCAGACGGCGCGAGCGTCCAGCTGCCCGGTGATCTTGCCGCTGCTCGGATCTCTGAGGTCATAGTCAGAGCCCGCTTTCACAGCCGCCATGAACTTGTCGGTGACGGCGACGGAAATATTGAAGTTCGTTATCTGCGTCAGATCTTCCTTGCAGGAAATGAAATCCATGATGTCGGGATGATCGACGCGCAGAATTCCCATGTTGGCGCCGCGGCGCGTGCCGCCCTGCTTCACCGCATCGGTCGATGCATCATAGAGCTTCATGAACGACACGGGGCCGGATGCAACGCCGGTCGTCGAGCGAACCATGGAGCCTTTGCCGCGCAGCTTGGAGAAGCCGAAGCCTGTTCCTCCGCCCGACTGATGAATCAGTGCCATCGCGCGCAGCGTGTCGTAGATCCCATCGCGGCCGTTGGAGAGCGCGTCTTCTACGGGCAGAACGAAACACGCCGAAAGCTGCCCGAGCGGGCGTCCCGCATTCATCAGGGTCGGAGAGTTGGGCTCGAAGCGACGCTCAGTCATCAGGCGATAGAAATTCTCCGCCATCATCGAGACTTCGTTGTCCGTTGCGCCGTACCGCCGGTCTGCCTCAGCGACCGTTCCCGCCACGCGCCAGAACATGTCTTCCGGCTGCTCCACAGGCGTACCCGTAGCGTCCTTGATCAGATACCGTTTGCTGATCACGGTGCGCGCGTTGTCATTCAGCTGGGCTTCGCCTTGGGGCGGGACGGCAGGTATGGGCATTAGATACAACTCTCCGCAGTATAAAATGATTGTCAAGTATAAGAAGACGACGGACCTGAACTACACGCTTGGGCATCGGTGATTTCGATGCCGGGCAGGGATACTACCGGCATTCGTGAGTCCGCGCCAGTGTCAACCTATCTCTTTATATGGCAACGACTTACGTATTCCACATCACGAATAGATACTCGACAATCTTTTTTCCACGTTGTGCTTCGCCGAGATCCATCAAGCAAGGGTGCATATCGCGCACCGGACTCGAAAAAATGGCGGCTTCTTCCGTGTCCCTTCTAACTACACCGGGAGCCTGTAGTTAGCTCTCTCCAGGAAAAGAAATTCGGCGCATGGCGCAACGTGAACGGCCCCGATAGCTCGACAGTGTCGATCACACGTGGCTCCTGGAAAAATCCGCTGTTGCTTAGATACACGCGCACCTCGGCTGTCAGAAAGAAGCGCCAAACGTCGCGTATGCCTGGGCCACGCTCGCCCCGAGCTGCTCTCGATTGACCAGTGGAAAGGCGATGCCAAGCCTGAGGCGCGCTTGTGTGTCGAGCACCAGCCCGGTGTCGATATTTAGCTCCGCGCCGGCGGAGGTCATGACGGGGTTTGCGATGTTCGCGGCGTTGCAGAATCCGTTCACGGTATCGGCGCTCGCGAAAAATACAGTCCATTCGAGTCGAAATCCAGCACAGTCTTCACGATGTTCGGGTCCATGATGTCCGCAGCGTGGCGAATCGGCGTGGCTACCGTGGCAATTGGCGCTGCTGGCTCCTCAAGCAACGCCGCCACCGCCGTATCGATGGCCACTGGGTCAATGAGCGGTTCATCGCCCT
>JADGQU010000084.1 GCA_017881545.1 Gemmatimonadaceae bacterium | reverse complement strand
GCAGTTTCTGGAATACGACGGTCGCGACCGCTGCCACGCAGAGAACTACCGCGAGATTCTGGAGGAAGGCGTGTGAGTCCATCACTCGGCAGAATTTACCCGGGACAAGTGCCTCAAAAAAACAAAAAGGCCACCAAATTTTGGTGGCCTTTTTCTTCTGACGAATTTGGGCTTAGTCCTCGTCCTCGTTTTCGAAGGTGAGAGCATCCGCTTCACGAACGCGGTCGAGCATGGCGCTGACCGGAACTGCGATACCCCGGTCGTTCAGCACAGATTCGTTTGTGGATCCGCGCTGGAACCAGCTCCCCACTCCTGGCGTCGTCTCTGTACCGCTCGTACCAGTCGCCTCCTCGTCAGGGGCGATATCCGAACCATACACGTCCATTCAGCCTCCTCGGGTTTACGGTCCCTTGCCGCCATAAATTCGATACCCCAAAACAGTAGTTTCGCCACGAGAAGAAGCTACATCAGGTACCGAAACCCTCCAATAGTAGGACGATATCCGAGGCCGAACTGGTACAACGCGAACGGCCAATTTGATACAACCGGAACCGATTCCTACCGGATTGTCTTCGGGTCAATTCCCCTAGTAGCGAAAATCCTGCCAACAGCCTCGCCAATCTTGTTATTGGGGGTGCTCGCGCCGGCCGTGACGCCGACTCTCACCTGATCCGTACGCGAAAGCCAGTCCGAAGATTCGACATCTTCCTTGGCGCCGAGGGGGCGGTGCCGGATAGTGCCGGAGTCGGGATCGATGTCGTCGGCGTCCTCGACGTGGAAGGTGCGCACGGTCTCGGAGCAAAGAGCCGCCAGTGACATCGTGTTGCTGGAGTTGTATCCGCCGATCACAACCATCACGTCGAGGGGCTCGCGCAACAGCTCTACCACGGCGTCCTGGCGCTCCTGGGTCGCGCTGCAGATCGTGTCGAAGGTGCGGAAATTCTCCTTCGCGTATTCCTCGCCGCGAGCACGCGCCATGGACTTTCCCACCAGCTCGCCGATGGCGAGAGACTCCCGGGCGAGCATGGTGGTCTGGTTGGCCACGCCGATGCGCCGCAGATCGCGCACTGGATCGAAGTTGGGAGAGGCCGCATGCCCAAAACGCTCGACCAGAGCCGCTGCGCTCAGACGGCCCTCAACGAACTCACACACCAGGCCGGCCTCGTCGATATTGCGAACGATGAGGTATTGGCCACCCTCGTACTTCTCCGCCTGCGACGCCGTGGCGCGCGTCTCTTCATGGTAGTACTTGCCGTGAATGAGCGAGGTGAATCCATCGCGCGCGTAGCTCTCCACCCGCTTCCAGACGTTGAGCACGGAGCCGCACGTCGTGTCGACCATCACGCACCCGATCTGCCGGAGGGTCTCGAAATCCCTGATCGTCACTCCGAAGGCGGGGAGGATGACTACATCCTCGGCCCTCACTCCGCTGAAATCGATGTGCCCATTATCGGGCATGAGGAACGTGATCCCCATCCCCTGAAGTTTCGAGTTCACGTGCGGATTATGGATGATCTCGCCGGCCAGATAGATGGTACGATCCGGGAACTTCTTTCTGGCCTGATATGCGTAGTCGACCGCGCGCTCGACCCCGTAGCAGAAGCCGAATTCCTTCGCTAAACGGATGGTTACATCGCCCACGGTCAGAGTGTATTCCCTGTCCTTGAGCAGGTCTACCAGGTGGCCCGTATAGTCGGAAGCCAGTTCGGACTGTACCTCGGATTTCAACCCGAAACCTTTCCGAAAGTACGTGGCGGCCCCAGTACCGTTTGGGGTGCTGGGCTGCATATTCCCTATGGCGGGACTTGTGGTCCCGCCCGGGCCCGGCCCCTTCACCGACGCATCAGACATACGTTGAATCTAGCAGTGACCAACCGTTAATGCGCTTCGACAAACGACGATGACAGAGTCATTCGGAGCGTACCCCGCAGAACAAATAGTGGCGCCCAACGAGAGCGCGCCATTCACTCCCGCCATCGCGCGGCCGCCAGTTCTCAACCGACCGGCGCCTCTCGTCAAAGGCGATACCATAGGTGTGGTGGCGCCGTCGTACGCGCCGCAGCCTGGCTGGCTGCTCCGCGGAGCCAAAGCGATGGAGGATGCCGGCTACAAAGTCATCATGTGCGGCGAGATCGACCGGTTCCGCCGTTTCCAGCAGCGCGAGGACGAGCGCCGTGCTGAGAACCTGATGGGCATTTGGGTCAACCCCGACGTGAAAGCGGTCATCGCCGCAACCGGCGGTTATGGAGCCGTGAGAATCCTTCCCTATCTCGACCCCGATGTGTTCCGCCGGAATCCGAAAGCGTTCGTGGGATACTCTGACATCACGGCGCTCCATCTCTGGATGATGCGTCGAGCGCAGTTGCGCGTATTCCATGGCCCGACTCTCGACGATCTCTTCCCGGGCGGGAGCGATCCGACAGTCCTGTCCCTGCTCACCGCTTTGACAACTCCGCGACCCGAGACGAAGATCGGACGCGGAAGCGCGCGCGCCGTGCGGCCAGGAACGGCCGTGGGCAGACTCACGGGCGGAAATCTGTCCCTCGTACAGCAGACCATCGGCACTCCCTACGAGATCGACACGCGGGACGCGATTCTCTTCCTCGAGGAGACCCGCGATCCCATGTCTGTCGTGGACGAGCGCCTTCTCCACCTACGCGAGGCCGGACTGCTCCGACAAGTGCGTGGGATTGTCTTCGGCCAACTCTCGCTCGATCGATCCGAAGAAGATGAGTTCGAGGATTTCCTCCTCGACCTCGTCTCGGGTCTCGAGGTGCCGATTCTCATGGATTTCCCGGCCGGCCACGAGGTTCCGAACTTCACCCTTCCCCTTGGAACCGAGGTGGAGCTGGTTGCCGACGAGACTACGGGCTGGCTTTCCTATCGCGAGGATGCGCTCGCGTTCCCGGAGGAGAGGCCAAAACTCAGCCTGGTGTAATGCTCAGAGTCCGCCGGCCTTGATCGTCGCATCGACGGCAGTGCACCACACATGTAAGAGCATCAGGTGAACTTCCTGGATGAAAGCTCCTTCCTCGCTCGGCACCGCGACGACGTAATCCGCATCGAAGTCCTTCAGCCCCTGCTTTCCACATAGCGCGATCGTCACCGCGCCCTTGTCCTTCGCGGCCTGGAGACCCCGCAGCACATTCTCGGAACGGCCGCTGGTCGTGATTCCGACGACCGCATCACCCATTGCCGCCAGCGCCTCGACCTGACGCTCGAACACCGCTCCATATCCAAAATCGTTGGCGATGCAGGTGATCACGCCCGAATCGCCCACGAGCGAGATGGCCGGCAGAGGCTTCCGTGTCTCCTTGAAGCGACCAATCAACTCTTCCACCAGGTGGCTGGCCTGAGTGGCGCTGCCTCCGTTCCCAAAGGCGAGAACTTTTCCACCGCGGCCGAGGCAGGAGATGATGGCCTCCGACGCGGCGTCCGAGGCGGGTTGAAGTGAAGCGATGCTGGCAGCGATGACTTTCTGATGCTCGCTGAAATGCGTAGCGAAGTGTTGTGCTGGCATGCGCGGATTATACGAGCGAGAGCAGACAGCGCCAGTGCGCGACCCCGCGAGAAGCAGGACTCGCGACGGCCGCTCCATGGCAAACTACCGCCCGCGGCGACGGCGTCTCGGATCGGATCTTCCCTTACCGCCGCTGGGACCGCGAGCTTGGCCACCCTCGCTCGGGCCCCCGTGTCCCCCTCCGCGAGAGCGTGATCCCCCGCGAGGTCCGTGTCGCGCGCCATGCCGGTGATCGCCGGTCCTCTGGTGTCGCCGAAACTCGCCCGCAATCCGCCGCACCTCGCTCTCGGCGTGCGACAGCATGCTCCGATCATCCTGCGTCTCCTCCACTTCGTCGGGCGACCACGGCTGTGCGAGACGCTCCTGCAGCTCCTCGAGCGTGTCGGCACGCACCGCGCCGCGCTGGCCGCGGAGAACCACGAATCGCACGGCACGATCGAGCTGTGGGATTTCAGCCGCCGTGAGCGAGCGCGCGACCTTTTCAGGAAGGCGTAGTCTGGCCACGCCGCGACGCTCACCATCGCGCTCCTCGACATCGTAGTCGATTTCGACCTCGCGATCGCGAATCGTGACCTGATTCGGCAGACGATCGAGTCGCTCCCGGACGTCGTCGGGGACGAACCCGTTCGTGTCTACCCCAAGCCTGGCTGACCGGAATTCGTCCATCGAGCTGACTTGAGCCAGCTGCTCCTCGTACAGCGCGATGAGCTCGGGCAAGCCAAGACGCTTCGTCTCGCCGCCGGAGCGTTTGTACGCTTCGCGGATCTCCTCGATCGACTCGCGGTTCTTCTTCACCGCGAAATGTTTGGCTTCGCCGCGCGCCAACGCTTCCGCCAGCGCGTGTCGCGCCTCCTTCGCCAGCCCCGCGGGAAACTCGTCAAGGGTCTCCGTTTCGCTCTCGAGCTCGAAGCCGAAATACTCGAGCGACCGCTTCAGTACCAGTGGATCGTGTTTTCGCCGCGGGTCATAGACGACTTCGGCTTTGCCACGCGTCGCGTAACGATGGATGAGCTGCATCGGGATCTGCGTGCCTTCGATCGCCGCGCGGGGAATGCCGGAACGATCGGCGAAGTATCGGAGATTGCCCGCGATCGCCCCCCAGCTTCCGGCCACGCTCGTCTTGGAGACGCGCGCTTCGGTCCCGTCCGCGGTGTGCTCGTTGATGACGAGGTCGAAAGGCATGTACTGCGCGAGCAGCTCCGCGAACTTCCGATAGACGTTATCGCGCGCATTCACCATTTTCGTCGGCAGCTCCATGCCGAGGGCGCGATAGATGCTCGCCGTCGCGAGCGCCGCGTCCTCGATCGCCTTCACCAGCACGCCGCGCTGCTCCGCCCAACCCTCGATGCTCTCGTCGAAGAGATGCCGCGGCAGCCCGTACACTTCGCCGATGTAACCGCAGTGCGCAAACGCCTCGGCGTAAAGATTGTACGCCGTGAGGTGATCGCTGCCCGGCACAATGACCCCCGAGAGATCGCGTTCCTCGCGCGTCATTCGATGCAGTGACTCGATCGAGCTCATCACAGCCAGGTAGGGAACGAGCTCGTCGTCGGCGTTCACCAGAAGCTCTGCCCAGGGCCGATCCACGGGCATCGCCTCGACCGACTTTCCATAGCGCGAGAGCCTTCCATTCTCGATGATTCCGCGCTGCTCGAGCAATGTGACGGCCTTGCGATAGGCGACGCGATCGAGTGGAACGGGAAGATCCATTTGGTCCGCCGCCACGCCCAGGTCCGCGCAGGTCATCGCGACGCGCTCCGAATCCCCCGCCAGCTGGAACTCCGGCGCTGTCGGTCTCAGTGACGAGAAATGGATGTCGCGATCGGAGAGTATGAACACCCTTCCGCCGGCAACGCGGCCGTGGACTCGCCCGGCCATCTGCAGGATCTCGTTGGCGCCGAGGTGAAGCCTGGTGAGCACATTCTTGCCGCGCTCGATCACGTTGCTGAAGCGGGTATCGTCGATGACCACTGTATCGAGACCCTGAACATTGAGCGCGCTCTGCCCCGCCGCCGTCATCGCCAGGAAGTACGGTTTTTTCTCTTCGCCCTCGAGGAATGGGCGAATTACCCTGATCGGCTCGCCGCCGTGATAGAACGCGCTATTGATTCGGGGAAAGCGATCACCGACGAGCTCCGCCGCTTCTTCGACTCCCGCTCGCGTCGGCAGGAACATACCGACTCCGCGCTTTTCCTTGACTACCGCCTGCAGAAAACGGTCGTCGAGGAATGTCCGCGGATCTTTCCGTATGATCTTCACATCCGCCGCTTTAGATGGATCGAACGCTGATGTCTCCAGCACCGCCGCGGCGTCGAGATAGCGCGCGTAAAACGTTGGATCCACCGTCGCGGAGAGCCAGATGAACCGGCATCCAACTCTTTTTCCGAGTGCAAGACACAGTTCCAGCTCAGCTGATGTCTGATGGATCTCGTCCACGACCAGCGTGTCGGTGGGAAGTATGTCTCCGTCCTGGAACCAGCGGCGTGCGATCCCGGTGGTCACCACGATCACGTTCCAGGTCGGCGTCTCCGGCGTCGCTTCTCGCTCGCGATTCACGACCCCGGTTTTCAGGACGTCGGTGCCGAGGATGGTTTCGGCGATGGGGCGAATGGACAACGTTTTACCGGTGCCCGTGCCGGCGACGATACCGAACCCCTTCCCCGCCGCCGCGAGCGCGCGAATTTCCTGGCCGTGCTGCCTCTCGAGGATCGTCGGAATTCGCAGCCCGAGCGCGAGCTCGATTGTCTCGCAGGCAGCGCGAGTCGGCGCGATGACGATTAGCCGGCCCGTCGGCGGCTCGGCCGCGACGAAAGCTTCGCGGTCGGGAGGAAGGTACCTGTCAGTGACGGTGCGCTGCATTCGCTGGAGAAAAGTGCATACATCGCACCGGATGCGAAACGGCCCCGGGGATTTTACTCGCCCGAGGCCGTCGCTATGTCAAGAGAGACTGTTGGTCTCCGCCCTAGTGCTTACCTCTTCCGCGTCCGTTGTCGTTGTTGTCACGCTCCGACTTCCTCTGTTCCTTGTCCTGCTGCTTTTGCGCCTTCTGCCACTGCTTGTCGTTGGCGTTGGCGTTGCGGGTGCTGATGATCGTGAAGCTTCCGTTCGGGTTACGACGGGCACGCTGGATCACCAGGTTGCCATTCGAATCCGTGACGCGGCGCTCGTAGACCGAGTTGTTGTTGCGACCATTGCCGACCTGATACCAGCCGTTGTCGATGCGATTGCCGTTGTCGTCGCAGTTCACGTTGTTGTTGCTGCGACCAAAGATGATGTCGCCGACAGTGTTGGTGCTCTGTGTGTAGGCGCAATTGGAATTATTGCCATTGTTGCCGATCGTGTTCGAGCTGATGATCGACATGTTGCCACGGCCATCACGCACCGCGCGTTGTACGAGGATGTTGCCGTTACGATCCTGAGTACGACGCTCATAGACTGTGTTGCCGTTGCCATCGCGACCAACCGCTCGCCACGATCCATCGACCGAGCCATTGATGCTGCCGTTGTTGATGTTGGTGTTGTTGGTGTTGTTGATGGTGTTGGTGCTGATGATCGACATGTTGCCGCGAGAATCGCGACGGGCACGCTGAACTACGATGTTGCCGTTTCGGTCCTGGGTACGGCGCTCATAGATCGTGTTGCCGGCGCCGTCGCGACCAACCACACGCCACGATCCGTCAACGTTTGTCGAAGCGCTGGTGCTCGGCACGGGACGGCCGCCATATATCTGCGCGTCAAGCGTCGCTGTAGAAGCGAGGCTGGCGAGCGCGAGTGTGAGTACGAATACTTTCATTTTGAAATCCTCCGAGTAATTAGATCGACGAGCTCGTCGGTGGGGCTGGACTTGCTCTTGTCGGTTTTTCCTTTTTTCGTCTTCGGCGGATCGTCCCCGAAGAGCACCCTGCCGTTCGCGGGACGATTTCTCACCGCCGACGCGCAATCAGTGGGGGCCGGCTGTTGTCCGGCTGGAACACCGTTGATCCAAATGCGGCACATGCCAGCGGGTGGAAAGAACCCGGGCGGCACGATCTGCTGTGACTGCGACTGCCGAGTCGCAGGCGCCTGGGGGTTCGCCGGAACAGGTCGCTGCGCTTCCGCGACGCTCGCGGAGACGATAAGTCCCAGCACAGCGGGCATGGCGAACCGCAAAAAGGACCGGACTGAGTTGGAGCCGAAACGGTGAATCATGCCGTATAGGGGTGCACGGCTGGTGCCATACCCTAGCAAATGGGCTAACACATTGTGGGACAAGGTGTTACCTCCATGGAAGCGGCTCGCCGGAAGCCTCGGTGTCCTCCCGCAAGGACGAGAGGACGAGAGATTGATACACATTTGGCGCAGCCCTTTCGGGCATCCAATTCGGAAGAGAACTAACAATCGAATGCACCACCATTTCGACCGTGCGGAGACCATTTGGGATCGGGAGAAATCAGCCCTCCCGCCGTGCTCAGTCCCCGAAGGAAATACCCGTGGCCCTGGCCGTCAATACCGTATCGTGGCCGATCTCGACCCGCTTCGGCACTTTGAGCACGTCGGCCAGAGGAACGGTCACGATGTGGGGGGATTGAAGCGCGATCATGTGGTCCCACTTCTCTTCGGCGACCGCGCGCACCGCGGCGCCGCCAAATCTCACCGCGAGCAGTCTGTCGTAGCCCGTCGGCTGGCCGCCGCGCTGAAGATGTCCAAGAGTCAATGAGCGCGTCTCTTTCTTTGTGCGCTTCTCGATTTCATCTGCGAGTCGCTCGGCGACCCCGCCGACTCTGACTGCCTGACCCGGCATCGACTTGCCCCGGATCGCGGGCGCTTCACCCTTGGGAAACGCGCCTTCAGCGATCACGACTATAGAGAAGTTCCTGCCCGCACGACTTCGCGCGGCGATCTTCTCGCACACTTTGTCGATGTCGTACGGAATTTCCGGGATTAGAATC
>JADGQU010000083.1 GCA_017881545.1 Gemmatimonadaceae bacterium | reverse complement strand
CTCGAAACGCGAAGTTGCTCCACCGAAACGCGAAGTTGCTCCTCCTCTCACGGTTTTGGATCCCGTGACTCGACCGGAATGGCCGGCGAATCGGGCCGGACAACCATCCGTGTAACGAAACGATCCTGGTGTAAAGAAACGTTGCACCGTTATTGATGAGCTTGGCAGGATTAATTTCGTAAGTCGTTGACTGACACTGATTTGGCTGAGGGCACAGCCGTTGCCTTAGGGGTGGCCGTTCCCTCTCCTAACCGTCAGCCAAAGACGGTCAGATGCTCCGGTCAGGTACTGTTCGCTCATTCCTCATAATCGTCGGCGCTTTCCTTTTGGCGTCGTGCTCCGAGGTCGGGATTTCCGGCCCAACGCAACCAGCGGACGCCTTTGCCGCACCGGCGAGCGCGCAGTTCAACCAGGACTTCTTTGGCCAGGTCGCTGACGCTGCGCATCTCAACCTCCATGCCGTCTGGTGGAAGAACCCCCATCAGCGAGTCACCAAGGTCTCAACGACCATCGATGCCTCAGGCGGAACGATTTCGATTCCCGAAACCGGGTTGACCTTGTCATTTCCGGCGGGTGCCGTGGAAGCTCCGATCAGGATCACGATTACGTCGGACGACAGGTATGTCGCCTACAAAATGGAGCCCGCGGGAACCAGGTTCCTCAAGGACGTAATCGCCACGCAGCTGCTCGCCCCTACCGGCGTTGGCGCCGTCCCGCTCCGAAACCAGCTTTACGCCGCTTACATCGCTGACGACAAGCTGAATCTCGCTGGCATAGTCAAGGCTCTCGAAATCGAGCCCTCCTTGACGATTTTTTCGCCGCACTGGCCCCGCCTGCCCGAGGCGGAGGTATGGGTCATCAGGCACTTCTCGCGCTACATGCTAGCTTCGGGTTGAGCAATTCAGACAAGAATCCTCTCGAGCGCTCATGACTTCCCTGAATCCGGCAGCGGCGCATGCATAATCAAGATCACGATGATGTAGAGCGTGCCCGCCTCCTGGTCGAAATGGCGAAGGTGGCGGAGCAACACGAGGAGACCGCCAAGGCGCAGAGTTTCTACGACGATGCCCTGGCCGAGTTCACCGACGACAGTCTCGATCCCTTTCTGCCCGACGTGCTGCGGTGGAAAGGCACGGTGCTGAGAGAGAATGGGGATACTGAAGCTGCCTTCCGATGCTATACGAAAAGCCTTGAGAAGGCGACACTAATCGGGTCCGAGACGGCGGTTGCCCACGCTCTCAACTGTCTGGGCACGATCGCCCAGCGCCGCGGCGATCATAAGGAGACCGAGCGGCTCTACGCCCTCGCCTCGGAGTTCGCCGAAAGAGCCCGGGATTCCCGACTGCTGGGGATGATCGAGCAGAACCGCGGCGTGCTGGCGAGCATGCGCGGCGATTTCAGCCAGGCCGCCGCGTTCTACTCCAACAGCCTCGGCGCGTTCGAAATGGCGGGCGATGCGGAGCCGATGTCGTGGGTTCTCAACAATTTGGGAATCCTCCATACCAAGATCAGAAACTTCGACGAGGCGCGCGGACACCTCGAGCGTGGACGCGCGATCGCCGTGAATCGGGGCGACGCCGTCGTCGAGAACGTGACTACGCTCAACCTCGCCGAGGTCTGGGTGGGACTCGGGCGGCTTGATACCGCCGACAAATTCTGCGGCATCGCGCTGGAGCAGGCGCAGCGGCGCGGCGACCATCTGAGTGCCGCTGGTGCCCTCAAGGTTCGCGCGGCTATCGAGCGCAAACGCGGCGCGCTGGACAAGAGCATTGCCACCCTTCGCATCGCAATCTTCGAGGCCGAGGGAGCGGAGGATCGGCTCCTCCACGCCGAGATGCTGCGGGAGCTGGGTGAGATCTCTCGCGCGCTGGGGAACGCCGGAGCCGCGCGTTCGGCGTGGCGCGAAGCGGTCGATTCCTTCCAGGCGATCGGCGCCAGTCAGGAGCTGGCCGAGGTCGAGGCCCAACTAGACGAGCTGCCCGGATAGGGATCGTCCCACTGGAGCAGCCGCGGACGCCCGTCCCGCGACGACAAGGACCTGCTCCGGAGCTTCCGCGGAGGCTTTTGCGACGGGTGACTCGCCAACGTCTTCCTCGTCTCCCTATCGCTGGCCGGAGATTCCCGTTTTTCGGGAATTCGCGCGACGGGGCGCTCTCCGGGACCGTTGTTGCGGCGTCATGACGAACCACAGGCCCACAATCGAATTGAAGGCGGTGGAATCTTCCTCCGTCAGAGAGAGCATCGATCGCGCGAAGCAGGCTGAGCGCGAAGGACGCTGGGCAGATGCCTGCGCGGTGTATGAGAATCTCGTCCGCGATCCCGAGACGATGGCGACGACTCGCCTCGCCGCCCTCAGATGGCTTGGCCGCGCGTATCTAGAGCAGGGAAACCGGGCTGCGGCGCTCGACATCCTCGAGGCGGCTGTTGCCTCCGCGGACGTCATCGGGTCTCCGCCGGCAATCGCGCAGGCGCTGAACGTCGTCGGAATAGTCTACCAGACCGCCGGCGACCTGGACCAGGCGGAGACGATCTACACCGCGGCTCGCGAGAAGGCGGAGCTCGGCGGGGACGGCGCACTCATCGCCATGATCGATCAGAACCTCGGCACCGTCGCGATGATTCGCGGTGACATTCGCGGCGCCCTCGAGGCATTCCGCCTGAGCCATCTGGGATACCAGACCCTGGGGATGCGCAATCACGAAGCACAGGTGCTGAACAACATCGCGCTGGCGTACATGGAGCTGGGCGAGCTGTCCGACGCGGAGAACGCTTACAACGAGGCCGCTCTCGCATTCGAGGAGGACGGTGACCACGCTCGCCAACTCGATCTCGCTGTCAACAAGGTTCAACTCTACATCGTCGGGCGACGCTTCGACGAGGCGCTGGCGCAATGCAACGTGCTGCTGGGGGTCGTCGCGGACGAAGCGGCTCCCTGGCGTGGCGAAGTCTTCCGGCACGTCGGCGTCATTGCCCGTGAGCGAGGTGATTTCCCGCAAGCCGCGGACAATCTGCTCAGGGCGGAAAAGCATGCGCTGGAAAGTGGCGATCTGCTCCTTCGGGCGGATGTTTCGGAGCAGCTCGCGGAGCTTTATTGGGCTCAGGAGCGGCATCGCGACATGCTTCAGCGGCTCAATGAAGCCCATTCCCTCTACTCGCAGCTCAAGGCGCGGCACCGAGTCGCCCAGGTGGAGAAAAGGAACGGCGCACTCGAATCCCGTTTTCTCGAGATGGCGAAGCAGTGGGGTGATTCGATCGAAAGCAAGGACCGCTATACACAGGGCCACTGCGAGCGCGTCGCTTTTTTCGCCTGCGTGCTCGCCGACAGCGCCGGATTCAATTCCCGATCGCTGTTCTGGTTCCGGATCGGGGCGCTATTGCACGACATTGGAAAGATCATCGTCCCCACCGAGGTCCTGAACAAACCGGGGAAGCTGACCGACGAGGAATGGACAATCATGAGGCGGCATCCCGAAGCCGGCCTCGAACTCGTAGCGGATATCGACTTTCCCGGAGACATCGGTGCGATCATCCGCAACCATCACGAGCGGTGGGATGGCGCCGGTTATCCCGACGGACTCAAAGGAGAGGACATTCCGTTCGCCGCCCGGATCCTTTGCGTCGCCGATGTCTACGACGCGCTCACCACCACCCGGTCCTACCGGCCTGGGCTGACCCACACCCGCGCAGCGGAGATCATGCGGGCTTCAACGGGCCAATTCGATCCGCAGCTCCTGGAGACGTTCCTGGGCTGGGCGGAGACAGCTGATATTCCCGGCCGGCCGACGCCCCAGCGGATGGCGATCTTTGCCTCGAGCGCCGACGCCTAACCCGAGCAAACCCCTATAAAGGAATGTTTCTTTTGCAACGGAACGTTAGACCAAAAGGGAACAGTTGGAGGGGTCGAAAATCGTAACTCTTTGTAAATCAACAGGTTTGAGTAAGGCACACGCTATGCCAAGGTTGAGCTTAGAACAATTTAAGTCTCTCACCGAGGTGGTGGACGATGTTAAGTCACCGCGTGTATCGATACCTCGCACTGGCCGTAGGCGCCGTAGCTGTCATCTCTTGTGGCGACTACCCCGGTCCAACCAGCCCAACTCAACCCAAGCTCCTTCCACCGACACGAATCGTCGGAGCGTCCTTTGCAATAATCGCAGGCGGCTCGATTGCCCAGACAGTAAGATGGGGCCCGAGCCACTCGAAGGTCGACCAGAGCGTCTCTGCTATGGTCGGACCAGAAGGGGCTACACTTTCGCTCCCTGAGGCAGATTTCTCGATGACGATCCCGGCCGGCGCGCTCAGCGCTCCGACTTCGATCACGATCATCGCGAGGGCTGGCGTGTTCGTTGTCTACGACATGCTTCCTCACGGCCTCCAATTCGCGCTGCCGGTGACCGCGGTTCAGGGTCTCGGTACGACCGCAACGTACGGTACGTCTGCCGGCAACAGCGTCAGATCGGCTTATCTGTCGCCGTCGAACGAGCAAATCGGCTCAGACGGATCTGCGTCGCCGGCCGAGCTCGAGGCTGCAACCACCTACTTCTACGGCGCACAGCCTGTCGCCCAGACGCAGGTTTGGATTCTCAACCACTTTTCCCGCTACATCCTCATCTCAGGTGCATGGGTGTTGGTGAACGACTGAGCTTGTTGTCTGCTTTTCAAATTCAGTCACGTGGGTCATCGCGAGGTAGTCGACATGAACAAATTCACAATAGTCTGGCATCTGCATGACGCAGACTGATCCGAGAGGCGCGCGCGTGCTCGTTGATCGCGCTCGCGACGCCGAGCGGCGCGGTGACACCGCGCGATCGCTCGGTCTGTATGACGACGCGATCGAGGCTCTCGACCGCGAGCAGGACATGGCGCTTCTCGCCGACACTTTGCGGTGGAAGGGCACGCTTCACCGCGAGCAGGGGGAGACCGAGGCCGCCTATCGCTGCTATACGCAAAGTCTGATTCACGCCGAGAAATGCGGCTCGATCAGCTGCAAGGCCCACGGCTTCAACTGCCTCGCTATCGTCGCGCAGCGTCGCGGCAATCTCGTCGAGAGCGAGAGGCTTTATGCGCAGGCAGCGGAATTTGCCGGGAAAGCGGGCGATGTGCGCCTGCTCGGAATGATCGAGCAGAATCGCGGCGTTCTCCTGAACATGCGCGGCAACTTCGTCGCCGCCGAAGCTCGTTACTCCAACAGCCTCGGCGCGTTCGAGAGGGCAAATGACGACGAAGCCGTGTCGTGGGTGCTCAACAACATTGGCATGCTCTACACCAAGCTTGGCCACTATCAGCGCGCGATCGAAACATTCGCACGTGGGTTGACGATCGCGAAATTGCGCCAGGACGCTCTCGTCGAGAGCGTCCTCCTCATCAACCTGGCGCTGGTGTGGGTGGCAACCGGAAAGCTCGACGACGCCGAGAGAGCATGCGCGACGTGCCTCGAAGGCGCGCAGGTCCGTGGCGACCATCTGACGATCGCTGAAGCGCTCAAGTGCAGGGCGAGGATCGAGCGCGAGCGAGGTGCGTTCCACGAGAGCATTGCCACGCTACGGATCGGAATCTTCGAAGCCGAGGGTCTCGAGGACCGGCTGCTCCAGGCCGAAATGCTCCGCGAGTTCGGCCAGACGTCGAGCGCGCTCGGGAACTCTGCGGATGCGCGCCTGGCTTGGCAGGAAGCGGCCGAGTCTTTCGAGGGTGTGGGCGCCCAGCACGAGGCCGCCGAGATCAACGCCCTCCTGGCCTCACTGCCCAGCTAACCCCCTCCTGAGGGTGCTCGGCGCCCGCCGGCTCGATTCGAACCGCTAAGTGGTGAAAAACGGGTGACTTGGCTCCCCGTTTCCTCGTCTCCTACATAGGCCCATAGGCGTGTTTTCGGGGCCCATTCGCTCGGCCAATCACAATTCCGCGCGCGGAAAGCTCGACCGTCCGCGCGAACAAGGAACGGGGTAATTATTTCAGCCCGACTGCAGCAGGCGTCAGGGGACCGTTGGGACTCGCACGTAATCGGTGAGAGCGCGGCCATCCGCGAGGTCATCGCACTGGCAACCCAGGTGGCGGCGAGCCGGAGCATGACCGTTTTGCTCGTCGGAGAGACGGGTACGGGCAAGGAGCTTTTTGCGCGCGGCCTCCACGCCGCAAGCGTGCGCGCGGCTGAGCCTTTCGTCGCAATCAATTGCGCGGCAATTCCAGAGACGCTCCTGGAAAGCGAGCTGTTTGGCCACGAGCCCGGCGCCTTTACCGATGCGCGAGTTCTCAAGCGCGGTTTGTTCGAGGTCGCGGGCACCGGCACTGTCTTCCTCGACGAGGTGGCCGAGCTTCCGCTCAAGCTCCAGGCGAAGCTGTTGCGTGTTGTGGAAGACCGACGGTTTCGCCGGCTCGGAGGGTCCGAAGAGCGCGCTCTGTCGGCTCGCATCATCGCCGGCACCAATTGTTCGCTGGAGTCAGCGGTTACCGACAATCGCTTCCGGGCCGACCTCTTCTACCGGCTGAACGTCGCGCGGCTCGAGCTTCCGGCACTGCGCGAGCGAGACGGCGACATTCCGATTCTGGCCCACTACTTCGTCAAGAGACACGCCGAGGCCGAAGGCCGCGCGGGCCTGCGTCTGGGGCAGGATTCCGTGAGCGCGCTGGAGCGACACCGCTGGCCGGGCAACATTCGAGAGCTCAAGAACGTCATAGAGCGCGCTGTCGTTGTCTGTACAGGCGACGTGATACAGCCCCACCACCTTTCGCTGCAGCGACGGTCGTTCATACCGCTGGTCGAGACTCCGGCCGGCGGCATGATTCGCATACCCGCCGAAGGCAAGTCGCTTCAGGCGATCGTTGACGAGGCCATCCACACGACCATAGGCCTCACTGGCGGCAACTTGAGCGCTGCTGCCCGGATTCTCGGAATCTCGCGGCCCACGCTGGCGAGAAAGCTTCGCGACGAGGGTTCGGCGCGTCGCACAATCCTCGCTTCGTCATGAGGGTGCGTTCCACCCCTCGCGCAAACGAGGTGGAATCGCCCGAGATAGCCGCACTAATTGACGAGGCAAAGCTCGCGGAGCGGGAAGGCCGCTGGAGCGATGCGTCGGTTCGGTACGAGGCCCTGGTCCGAAATCCGTTCGCGAATGATCACACTAGGCTTTCGTCTCTTCGCTGGCTGGGGAGAGCATACCTTGAGCAAGGGAATCGCGGCGCGGCGATGGATGTTCTCGAGGCGGCAGTCGCCGCCGCGACTCAGGCGGGCTCGCAGTCCGCGATTGCGCAGGCCCTCAACGTCGTCGCGATAGTCCATCAAACCGGCGGTGATCTGGACCGCGCGGAGGCGATGTACACCGAGGCGAGAATCACCGCGGAATCCATTAGAGACGCCGAAGCGCTCGCGATGATCGACCAGAATCTCGGAACCGTAGCCAGCATTCGTGGCGACATGCGCCGCGCCCTCGACGCGTTTCACTTGAGTCTCGATGGCTATCGCGCGCTCGGCATGCGCGATCAGGCCGCTCAGGTTCTCAACAACATCGGTTTGGCATATAGCGATCTTGGCGAGCTGGATCGCGCGGAGGCTGCGTACAAAGAAGCCGAACACGCCTTCGGCGAGGAGCACGACCACCCCAATCAGCTGAATGTCGCGCTCAACCAGGTCCAGCTTTGCATTGCGACCGGCCGATTCGACGAAGCCATGGAGCGCGTGGAGCCGCTGTTGGCCTTGACCGGCGAAATCGCGCCGTCGTGGCGCGGCGAGGTATTCAGGCACGTCGGAGTGATTGCGCGCGAGCAAGGCGATTACGTCAGGGCGGCCGAATACCTGGGGCGAGCGTGCGAATGCGCGGACGAAGGGGAGGACCTGCTGCTCAAGGCCGACGTGACCGAGCAGCTGGCCGAGCTCTACTGGACGCAGAAACGGCATCGCGACATGCTGGCGAACCTCAATCAATCGCACGCCCTCTACTCGCGTCTCAAGGCAAACCACCGCGTCGTGCAGGTGGAGCGACGAAACGCGGCGCTGGAAGCGCGATTCCTCGAGATGGCGCACCAATGGGGCGACTCGATCGAAAGCAAGGACCACTACACCCAGGGCCACTGCCAGCGCGTGGCTTTCTTTGCGTGTGTGCTGGCCGACAGCGCCGGGATGGATTCGCGCTCGCTCTTCTGGTTCAGGCTCGGCGCGCTGCTGCATGACATCGGGAAGATCATCGTGCCCACCGCCGTTCTGAACAAGGCAACCGGACTCAACGCCGAGGAATGGGCGATCATGAAGCGCCACCCTGAAGCGGGACTCGAGCTGGTGTCGGATATCGATTTTCCCGGAGATGTACGTGCCATCATCCGGAACCACCACGAGCGGTGGGACGGGAGCGGGTATCCCGACGGTCTCGCCGGCGAGGAGATTCCTTTCGCCGCGCGAATTCTCTGCGTCGCCGATGTCTATGACGCTTTGACCAGCGCTCGATCCTATCGCGACTGCATGACGCACGCGCGCGCGGCCGA
>JADGQU010000356.1 GCA_017881545.1 Gemmatimonadaceae bacterium | reverse complement strand
GAACCGTGGCGCCGAGCTCGCGCGCGAAGTCGAGACCTACGTCGAACCTGTTGGCAAGAACGGATTTCACATCGATGCCGGAGAGTCTCGCGAACTCCGCGACATGTGGTGTGATCAGTGCCGCACGTCCCGCCAGAAGTTTGCCCAGAGATTTGGCGTCCCCCTCGAAGGCGTTGAGCGCGTCGGCATCGAGCAGCACCGGCAGGTTGGAGCTTCGCAGGATTCGCTCGACGAGTGAGCGCGTCTCCTTGGAGTTGCCGAGACCCGGTCCGATCACCAGCGCATCGGCCCAGTTCGAGACTTGGGCCTCGATCTCGATTTCGCTCGACGGCCATTCGGAGATGAGGGCCGAGGGGACGGCGGCCAGCACCGGGCTTACGTTGTCTGGCGCCACGAGGGCACGTACCAGGCCGATTCCACTCCTCAGGGCTGCGCGCGACGCGAGGACGACCGCGCCCGGCATTCCCTTTCCGCTCCCAACGATCGCGAGATGCCTCCGGGTTCCTTTGTGCGCATCGAACCGAATGGGCGGAATGCGCGATAGCACCCACTCGCCATCCACGAGAATCGGCAACGACAGTGTTGGCATCGCTTGCGTTTTCCGAGCGGGCTGTGGCTGGTCGTCCAGCCCGATGTCGAGTGCGACGATCTCTCCCGAGCGGTCTCTCGCCAGCAGCAGCCCGCGCTTTACACCGCCAAAGCTGAGAGTGAGATCGGCGACAACGCAGGTGGAATGCTGGCCCGTCGTCGAGTCGAGCCCGCTCGGGACATCGAGCGCGACAACGCGCACCCCGCGCCCGTGCAATTCATTCAAGGTCGCGATCGCATCGCCGATCGTTCCGCGCGGCTCTCCCTCGAAGCCGGTACCGAGCAGCGCGTCGATGACAAGGGTGGCGCCGCCGGGCGCTGAGCTCGCGAGCTTCACCGAGTCTATCGCGGCTTCTCTCTCTGCTACGGCATCGGGCGATTTCGCCGCGGTGGCCTTCGCAACTTCGACGACGGTGACCTCGACGCCAGAGCGGGCGAGAGTGCCGGCGACGACCCAGCCGTCGCCTCCATTATTCCCAGGGCCGGTAAAGACGACGGCGCCATCTCCGAGCCGCCCGGAATAGCGCCGTAAAATCTGTTCGGCCGCCGCGGTACCCGCGCGCTGCATCAACGCGCGTGAAGGAGTCCCTCTTTCAATGGCTGCCCGATCGCGCTCCGCTGATTCGCTGGCGCTGACCACCCATGCGGGCATTGGTGCGGAAGTTGGTTCTTAAGCCTGCTGCGCGCAGTTCCAGGGGTAGTCGCGCTCGAATGCCAGATCGAAGTCGAATACGTCCACGAACTCGTCGCGCGTGTCCTGCGGCTGGCTGAGAAGGAATCCAAGCTCGACGAGCGTGAACACGATGTCACCGATGTCCGCAGTCGAGCCGATTCCCCAGTGTTCCAGGACCACGCGCGCCATGAGCCCGTAGCGCTCGAGCGCGAGATCACGGGCCGCGCGCGCCAGCTCCACTCCGGTGATGTGGCGCCGCACCGTAAGCTGCGCCTGGCACATCTCGAGCGCGGACAGGACGAACAGGTACGCCTGTTCGTCGAACCGCGGCTCGCGGATGCGAATCCGGTCCATGATGCCTTCGCGGAATGCGAGCTCAGCCATTTGCTACTTTTTTCCCGCCATTGAGGGGAAGGATGTGTAGAGAGGAAAGCGATTCGTCAAGTCGAGCACTGCCTCTTTGACTGCTGACGCGACCGAGGCGTCACCGGCGCTGGTGATCACCCGGTCGATTAGCCCGGCGATCTGCTCCATCTCGGGCTCCCGCATGCCCCGTGTGGTGAGCGCGGGCGTCCCGATGCGTATTCCGCTGGTGACGAATGGCGATTGGGTCTCCTTCGGTACCGTGTTCTTGTTGACGGTGATCCCCGCCGCATCCAGCGCCTTCTCGGCCACCTTACCGGTGACGTTCTTGTTCCGGAGATCGACGAGCAGCAGGTGATTGTCGGTGCCTCCCGAAACGATGTTGAAGCCAAGCTCGATCAGCGAGGCTGCCAACGCCTGCGCGTTGCGCACGATCTGCCCGCAATAGTCCTTGAAGGATGGATCGAGCGCTTCCTTGAACGCGACAGCCTTGGCGGCGATGATGTGCTCGAGCGGGCCGCCCTGTGTGCCGGGGAACATCGCCTTGTCGACCACCCTGGCGTGCTCTTCCTTGCAGAGAATCAGGCCGCCGCGCGGGCCGCGCAGAGTCTTGTGCGTGGTGCTCGTCACCGCATCCGCGTGCGGAACGGGAGAGGGATGATATCCGGTCGCGACCAGACCCGCGAAGTGCGCCATGTCCACCATGAACTTCGCGCCGATCTCGCGCGCCACTTCCGCGAACGGCTCGAAGTCGATGATGCGCGAGTACGCGCTCGCGCCGGCGATGATCATCTTGGGCTTCTGCTCGCGCGCGATCTTCTGCATCTGCGCGTAGTCGATGCGGCCGTCTTCGCCCACGCCGTAGTGGATCGCGTGGTACAGCAGCCCCGAAAAGTTGACCGGTGATCCGTGGGTGAGGTGCCCGCCCTGCGAGAGGTCGAGACCCAGCACGATGTCGCCCGGCTTGAGGAACGCGAGATAGACGGCGGCATTCGCCTGCGCGCCGGAATGCGCCTGCACATTGGCATGATCGGCGGAGAACAGCTTCTTCACGCGATCGATCGCGAGCTGCTCCACCATGTCCACAAACTCGCATCCGCCGTAGTACCGTTTCCCCGGAAGTCCTTCCGCGTACTTGTTGGTAAGCGGCGTTCCCATCGCCTCGAGCACAGCTGGCGAAACGAAATTCTCGCTCGCGATCAGCTCGAGTCCGTGACGCTGGCGGTCGACCTCGAGATCTATGAATCGGGCGATATCGGGATCGGACTGCGCGAGCGTGCCCTCCGGCATGGCGATTCTCGGCCCGGATTTACGAGGAGGTGCTGTTGTCTGGGGCATCAGGTGTCCTTGAGATCGATCTTGTTGACGCGCCGCTCGTGGCGGCCACCTTCAAATTTAGTGTCCAGCCAGGCTTTCATGGTCTCGACTCCCTGATCATCCGTCATGAAACGAGCCGGAAGGACCAGAACATTGGAGTCGTTGTGCTTACGCGACAGCTCTCCGATCGCGGGCTCCCACGCCAGCGCGGCCCGCACCCCTGGATAACGATTGGCGACGATGTCCATGCCAACCCCACTGCCACAGAGAAGGATGCCTCGCTTGGCTTTGCCCTCGGACACTTCCCTGGCGAGCGGATGCGCGTAATCGGGATAATCATCCGGCTTGCTGGGATCGTTCGCACCGATGTTGTCAGGGGTATAGCCCAACTTCTTCAGCTCGGAG
>JADGQU010000355.1 GCA_017881545.1 Gemmatimonadaceae bacterium | reverse complement strand
ATCGCGCCCGCGACGATGTTGGTGCCGCCCAGATCCACTCCGACGATGTAACGCTCCTTCACGCTCATACGGGCACCGGTGGGTTGAGGACTTCCGTCAACAAGCTCGAGATGTATTCCGGCGACAGCTCACGCATGCAACGCCAATGGCCGAGCGGACACCGCCGCGGCCCGTGTCGGTCGCACGGACGACAAGAGAGCGTGTCATGGCCGGCGACCGCGCTTCGCTCGGCGAGAGGACCGAACCCGAACTCCGGCACCGTCGGGCCGAAGATCGTAAGTGTCGGCGTTCCCATCGCTGATGCAAGATGCTGTGGGGCCGAGTCATTCGTCACTATTGCCTGCGCGCGGCCAATGAGCTCCGCCGACGCCAGCAGCGGAAGAAGCCCGACCGAATTGATCACCATGCCGGGGGGCAGCGCCACGCTGATCGCTGCCGCTACGGCGGTATCGGCCTTCGACCCGATGATCGCGATCCTGTAGTTGTCGGAAAGCCGCTTCGCCAACTCCACATAATATGGCCACCGCTTGGTTCCCCAGGCGCTGCCGGGCGCGAGAGCCACGAACGGCTCGCTGGTGCCGCCGGTCTGCCGCACAAGCGCGTCGACCGTGCGACGGTCCTCGTCCGAAGGGTAAAGACGCGGCCGGATCTGGTCGCGCGAAGGAGGGTCTGCGCACTCCGACATCGCCAGCGACCATAGCCGCTCTGCGTGGTGACGCTCGGGCCGGTACGGCAGCTGGGTCGTGTAGAGCGTCCGTCCGGTGGAGCTCGCAAATCCGATTCGCTCCTTCGCGCCGGTCAACATCGCCAGCACACCGCTTCGAAAAGACCCCTGCGCCAGATACGCGGCGGCATAAGGTCGCCGCGCGCGCAACTCCTTGATCGTTTGCCAGGTTCCGAGCGCCGCCCCGTAGGTGCCGCGCTTGTCGTAACGAATGGTGGTGCGAATGTCCGGGTTGTTGGCGAGGGCGGCCGCGCCGCCGGGAGTGACGAGAACGTCGACTGGTCCGCGCTGGGCCAGCTCGGCGATGAGCGGCGTCGTGAGAATGACGTCACCGAGAAAGCTCGTCTGGATAACGAGCGATCCGCCCATTCAGTCTACCTGCAGCACGGCGAGAAAAGCCTCCTGCGGAATCTCCACGGAGCCGACCTGCTTCATTCTTTTCTTTCCGGCCTTCTGCTTCTCGAGGAGCTTGCGCTTGCGGGAGATGTCGCCGCCGTAGCATTTGGCGAGCACGTCCTTACGCAGCGGCTTCACGCTCGTGCGCGCGATGACCTTCGAGCCGACCGCCGCCTGAATGGCGACCTCGAAGAGCTGGCGCGGAATCAGATCCTTCAGCTTGTCGGCGATCTTGCGCCCCCATTCGTACGACTTGTCCTCGTGAATGATCACGCTGAACGCATCAACAGGATCGCCGTTGATCAGCATGTCGAGCCTCACCAGGTCGCTGCGCCGGTATTCCAGGATGTCGTAGTCGAGCGAAGCGTAGCCCCGGCTCACGGTCTTCAGCTTGTCGAAGAAATCGAGAATTATCTCGCCCAGTGGGAATTCCCAGTCGAGCTCTACGCGCTGCGTGTCGAGGTACGTCATGTTCTTGTAGACGCCGCGCCGCTCGGTGCCGAGCGTCATAATGGGTCCGATGTACTCTGCAGGTACCATGATGCGGGCCTTCACGTACGGCTCTTCCACGTATGCCACTGTCTGTCCCGACGGCATCAGCGATGGGTTCTCGATCAGCTGCATCGTGCCATCGGTCAGGTAGACCTTGTATTCGACCGACGGCACCGTGGTCACGAGCTCGAGATCGAACTCGCGGCGCAGTCGCTCCTGGACGATCTCCATGTGAAGGAGCCCGAGGAATCCGGCGCGGAATCCGAAACCAAGCGCGGTCGATGTCTCTGGCTCGTAGTTGAGCGATGCGTCGTTGAGCTTGAGCTTCTCGAGCGCATCGCGCAGGGTCTCGTATTGGGTCGTGTCTGTGGGGTAGAGCCCGGCGAACACGAAGCTTTTTACGGCCTTATAGCCTGGTAGTGCTTCACTGGCATGGTTCTCGGCGTCGAAGATCGTGTCTCCAGCGCGCGTCTCGCTCACCGAGCGCACGCTAGCCACGACGTATCCTACTTCTCCCGGACCCAGCCGATCGGTGGGAACCTGTCGCAGCTGATTGTATCCGACCTCATCGACCTCGTAGACCGATTCGCTCGCGCCGAAGGTGATGTGCGTGCCCTTTTTTATCACACCGTCGACGACGCGCACGCTCGGGATCGCTCCGCGATACTTGTCGTAGTACGAGTCGTAGATCAGCGCGCGAAGTGGAGCTGTCTCGTCGCCTTCGGGCGCGGGCACCTTGCGCACGACCTCCTCGAGCAGCTCGCCGATTCCGATTCCCTCCTTCGCGCTGACGAGAAGAATCTCACTCTCCTCGATGCCGAGTAGATCCGCCACTTCCTTGCGGCGCTTCTCCGGCTCGGCGCCGGGGAGATCGATCTTGTTGAGGATGGGAATGATCTCCAGACCCGCGTCCATCGCCAGGAAGAGGTTGGAGAGAGTCTGGGCCTCGATTCCCTGGGACGCGTCAACGACGAGAATCGCGCCCTCGCACGCGGCGAGCGACCGCGAGACTTCGTAGGTGAAATCGACGTGCCCCGGAGTGTCAATGAGGTTGAGCTCGAACTCCTGCCCGTCTTGCGCGGTGTATGTCATCCGAACGGCGTTGAGCTTGATCGTTATCCCACGCTCGCGCTCGAGGTCCAGGGTATCGAGCACTTGGGCCTTCATCTCTCGCTTCTGCAGCATGCCCGTAGCCTCGATGAGCCTGTCGGCGAGGGTGGACTTGCCGTGGTCGATGTGTGCGACGATGCAGAAGTTACGGATGTGCTCGAGCTTCAACGGGTGTCTCTTGGGTTGTGCGGGGAGCGGCGGAAGGGACGTCGTAATATAACCGTCACCGCCTCCTTCTCCGGCCGCCGGAAAAAGAAAAGAGGGCTGCTTTCGCAGCCCTCTTTTACGATGTCTTCGCGCCTACGCGACTACTGTCTGGATGGCGCGGGTTTGAGCGGCTCCGTCCTCGTAACCGGAGGTGGTGACGAAGGCGCCTGGCGCACAACTGGAGCTGGCGGAGGCGGAGGCGGAGATTGTCTGGGCGTTGCATCCGGAACGCGTGACGGCGGCGGCGGCGCTGAGCGCGTCTCCGGCCTGGACTCGCGAACAGGCTGCGTGCCCTGCGTGCCGCTCGATGCCGCAGGTTCCTGGCGCGGCGTCGTGACGCGCTCTACCGGGACCCGGCCCTGCGGGGCCGAGCTCGTTCCCGACGACGGGCGATAGCCTTGAAGAGTCTGTCCGGGC
>JADGQU010000354.1 GCA_017881545.1 Gemmatimonadaceae bacterium | reverse complement strand
GCGTACCCGTTGCGTGAGCACACCGAGCTGAACGAGGACGAGATCGAGGCGCGAGTGCGAGAGAAGCTGGACTTCTTGGATCTCGAGCCCGAGAAAGTGATGGACCAGATGCCGTCGGAGCTGTCGGGCGGAATGAAGAAGCGCGTCGGGATCGCGCGCGGCCTCGCCAACAATCCCGAGATCATGCTCTACGACGAGCCGACGTCGGGCCTCGACCCTCTCACGACGGCCACGATCACTTACCTTATCATCAAGCTCCAGCGCGAGCTGGGCGTCACCAGCGTGGTGGTCTCACACGACATCAGGTCGGCCTTCCGGATGGCGAGCAAAATCGCGTTGCTCGCGAACCGTCACATTGGATTCTTCGGAACCCCAGAGGAGATGACCGGCAGCGATGATTCCTACATCCGCGAATTCCTGGGGGGATTCTGAGCCTCTTCGGTGATATTTTTTAGGCGATGAAGAGATCATCGTTCATAACCTGGGACCAGCTCAAGGTCGGAGCGCTGATAGCCGTCGCGCTCGTGATCATGGGGGTCGCCATTCTGAAACTTGGCGACGCCGGCAATCTGTTCGGGAAGCGCTATCGCCTGGTGGCGTACGTCGCCAGCGCCAGCGGCCTTCGCGTCGGCGGCCCCGTCTCGGTGGCGGGTCAGCTCGCCGGAAGCATCAAGGAGATCTCGTTCCTGCCGGTCGATCTCGATACTACGCGCAATCTCAAGATCGTCGTTGAGGTCAACAGTACCCTCCGGGAGCAGGTGCGCAAGGATTCGCGCGCGAAAATCAAGACGATGGGATTGCTTGGCGACAAGGTGTTCGACATCACCGTCGGGACGCCGAAGGCCCGCTCGCTGCACGAGGGAGACACGCTCTTCATCGCCCCATCAATCGACTACGAAGCGGTGGTGCAGGAGGCCTCGGGCGCGATCAGGGAAGTCGTTACTCTCACGCGCGACTTGAGCAAGGTCACCGACGGCATCAACCGCGGCGAAGGGACGCTCGGCCAGCTCGTCACCAACCGGCAGCTGTACGACCAGCTCAACCTGACGCTGGCCCGCACGAGCTCACTCATGGCGAAGCTGGAGAATCCGAGAGGCACGATCGGGCGGCTCCTCGATGACCCCGCGCTTTACGACAACCTGAATCGCACGGTCGCCTCGGCCGACACCGTGATCTCCCAGATCAATTCGGGAAAGGGTTCGGTCGGCAAGCTCCTTCACGACGACACGCTCTACGTCCACCTCGTGAGCATCGTCGCCCGCGCCGACTCGTTGATGAACACGATGGCCGGCGGGAAGGGGACGATACAGAAGCTGTTCACCGACCAGCAGCTGTACGACCAGCTGGTGAAGACGGTCACCGAGCTGAATAACGTTCTCATCGAAGTGCGCCGCGATCCCAGACGGTACACAAAAGAGATGATTCAGGTTAAGCTTTTCTAAGGCTGGCCTCCGGTGCCTGGCGACTGAAGGTAGCCGGGCCCAGAACGCCACGAGGCAAGTCCCGGCGTCGTGAACTGAATCCCCCATGAAGGCATGAAGTCGTACCAACTCGATGTCGCCGTCACCCGCGGGGAAGGAACCGAGTCCGAACATCGAGTCCACGCCGCCGTAGTTGGGGAGGGCGACGAGTTGCTGGGCACCGCGCGCGACGGGGACGCGTTCACCTACTGGCGCTCGTGCGCCAAACCGTTCCAGGTGATCCCCTTTCTCACGTCCGGTGGCTTCGATGCGCTCGGGTGGGGTGAAGAGCAGCTCGCGATATCGTGCGCATCGCACGGCGGCGAGCCGGAGCACGTCGCGATCGTCGAGAGGATGCTCCTGGACATTGGCCTCGAGGAAGGAGATCTCGCCTGCGGGCCCCACGATCCGTCCTCACAGCGGGGCGCCAGGATCGTGCGCGAGTCGGGCGACCGCCCGACGCGCCTCCACAACAATTGCTCCGGCAAGCACACGGCGATGCTCGCGATGGCTTGTCACAAGGGTTGGTCGACGCGCGGGTACGAAGGACGCGAACACAACGTGCAGCGCGGAATTCTCCACGAGATCGCGCTCTGGACCGGAATCCCCTGCGGGAAGATCACGCAGGCGGTGGATGGCTGCGGAGTCGTGGTATTCGGGATGACCCTCGAGCGGATGGCGCGCGCGTACTCGCGCTTCGCCGTCGCCGCCGCGAGGGGAGAGGAGTACCCGCGGCGAGTGGTCAGTGCGATGAGCAACCACCCATTCCTCGTCGGTGGAACCGATCGCTTCGATTCAGCGCTGATCGCCGAGACGAATGGCAGGGTCGTGTCGAAGGTCGGCGCGGAAGGTGTGCATTGCGCGCTCCTGACGGAGCGGGGAATCGGGGTAGCGATCAAGGTGGAAGACGGAGCGCAGCGCGCGCAGGTGCCGGCCCTTCTTCGACTATTGCAGGAGCTCGACGCGTTGCCGGATCCGTTGCCGCCCAAGCTCGCGGAGCTGACGCGCAAGCCGGTGAAGAACACCCGGGGCGAGAACGTCGGGGAAATCACGATGAGAGCGGACCTCGCGTGACCGACCACGGGTCCTCGCGCGAACTGATGACGCGCGCCGTCGCCTGATGACATCCGGAGCGGAAGCCCGGACTAGCGTTCCTCCACTCGAAGCCGGTCTCAGAAAACTGGTAAGGATCGCGGGCGCGATCGCCGGTTCGCCGGAGGGCCAAATGCGAGCTGTCATGTCCGACGCCATAGACGAAGTCGATCCCATCGCGGTGGAGGAGATAATTCTCCAGTCCTACCTGTTCGCGGGATTCCCGCGCGCGCTGAATGCGGCGAGAGCGTGGCGGACGGCGTCCGGACACGCGGCGCCGACCGAGGACGCATGGGCGACGGTCGAGGATCTGGCGTTCTGGAGGGCGCGGGGGGAGGAGACGTGCGCGATCGTGTACGGGGATCACTACGAAAAACTGAGGCAGAACATTCGAGGGCTGCACCCGGCGCTTGACGAGTGGATGATCGTCGACGGATACGGGAAGGTCTTGTCGCGGCCCGGCGTGGACCTTCGCACCCGGGAGCTGTGCGTCGTTGCCGCGTGCGCCGTCTCGGGACAGCAGCGGCAGCTGCACTCGCACCTGCACGGGGCTTTGAATGCCGGGTCGTCGGCTGGTGAGCTGGCGGCGGTGCTGGATGCGCTCACTGACTTGATTCCTCGGGATGATTTGATGCGGTACAGGCAGTTGCTACAGAAGGTTGCGGCAGAGTAGATGAGGGCAGTAAGTGTTCATTGACCGCGTAGTAATCCGAGTCGAGGGCGGCACGGGCGGATCGGGCTGTACTTCGTTCCGAAGAGAGTGGCGGACGCCGATGGGCGGACCCGACGGCGGGGACGGCGGCCGCGGCGGC
>JADGQU010000353.1 GCA_017881545.1 Gemmatimonadaceae bacterium | reverse complement strand
CGACGAAGCTTCCGGCCTCGGCGACGCGCCCTGGCCGCCGCACTTTCGCAAGACGGAGAGCGAGCCGACACGCGTTGCTCCGTCGCGTGCGAAGCGGGCCAAGGGAACGAACACGGCGAGCAAGACGATGACGAACAAGAAGGCGGCGGCGAAGCCGAGGGTGAAGATGCCGCTGATCGTCGTCGCCAACTCGCCGGACAAGGAAGCGGCGATGGCGGGTCTCGAGCGGTGGAAGGCGAAGCATTCAGGTGCTGCATCAAAGCTCGCCGTTGACGACGTCCTGGTAGATTCGATGCGCGGGCGGTCGTCGACGTGGACGCGCATCCGCGTAAACCTGCGCAACGTTCCGGAGGAGCTGAGGCCGCCGCAGGAAACGCCCGACCCGGACGAGGACCCAACGCGCGCGTGGCGTGAAGCACGGGGAAAAGGCCGCTAAATGTCCGCTCGATCATTCACAGCTCTTTGGTTCGCCGTGATAGCGGTGGTCCAACGCCTGCCGGCGCAGCAAGACCTGACGTCGTACACCAGCGCCGTCGCCGCAATCGGTCGACGGCAGTCTGTAGACGACAGCATTGCCGCCCCCGGTGCGCGAAGCATCTTGCTGGCCGGCGGTGCGCCAACAGCGCGCGCGATTGTTCTGCTTCATGGCCTCACCGATTCTCCGCGGCAATTCGAGGCGTTTGCGTATCTGCTCCACGCCGACGGAAACAACGTCTACGTGCCGCGGCTCCCGCAGCATGGACTTCGCGGCAAGAGTGTCGGTGTGCTTTCAGCCCTGACCGCGGAACAACTGAAGGGAGTGGCGGACTCCGTCGTGAACGAAGCCCGCGGACTTGGCGATTCGGTAGTGGTTGTCGGCCTGAGCATGGGCGGCACGATAGCCGCGTGGATCGCGCAACAGCGCGAAGTGTCGCGCGTGGTCCTGATCGCGCCAGCGATCGAGCCAGGGCGGATCCCGTCGCTCCTCGATCGGCCATTGATCGGACTCGCTGACCGTCTGCCAAGCATGGCGCGGCGATCGCAGCCTGATAGCGCGCGGCCCGACCGGGAACCGGGATTCAACTTGCGCGCGATTGCGGAGATCCTCGAGCTCGGGCGCTCCGTCCTGGGCGAGGCTGGGCGCGAAGCGTCGCTCACGCGCGACATCGTCGTGTTGGTGAACGCCAGCGATCGGACGGTCAAGCAGTCCGCGACGGAGGCGCTTGCGCGCAACTGGTTGCGACATAGGGCCGCGGTCTCCGTGTTCGAGCTGCCGGACTCGTTACGCCTGCCGCACAACATCATCGATCCGACGAGCGGTCGCGTCGGAGGAAATGCGGTGCTCGATCTGCTTCGTGAGCTGGCGTACGGCGCGCAGCCATCCGGGTTAGTGCGCTCCGTCCCTCTCCGCTAAGGAATGGGAAGAGGGAAGAGGGAAGAGGGGCGCCCGCTTCCCCCTTCCCCCTTCCCCCTTCCCTCCTCCCGCAAGTGCTCGACGAGAAAACCCCCAACCCGCTGCTCGTACTCGCTCGCCTGATACGCGTACAGATCCTCGTGACCCGCTCCACACAGCGCCCAGAATAGTTTGGGCGCCGGCGCATGCGCGAATAAGGAATCAGCTTCGGCAATCGGTGTGTAAGGATCGGCGGTTCCGGTGATGAGCAGGAGCGGAGCATGGATCTCTCCGATTCGCGCGATCGGCTGCAGTTCCGCCTCCGTGACGCCAGTCTCTGACTTGAACATCGCGATCAATCCGGGTGTGAAGAGTCGAGCGATACCGCCGAGCGGCCCGAGCCAGGTATCCAGCCTGTCGTCTACCGCCTGCCGAATGGTGGGGTAAACGGACTCGAGCACGAACGCGTCCGCCGCGAGCGGACTAGCACCCAATAGTGCCGCCGCTCCTCCCATTGATATGCCAATTACGCCAACGCGCTCCTCAGGAATAGTGGCGTGGAGGTACTTCATCGCGGCTGCCGCGTCGAGGCTTTCACGCGCGCCGTAGGTGACGTGTTCTCCCGGAGACTCACCATGCGCCTGAAAATCTGGAGCAAGTACGGTGAAGCCCATCGCATGAAGAAAAATCGCCCGCCCGCCCATGCTGGTGCGATTCGATCCCACTCCGTGAAGGAGGAGGACGGCGCCAGCCCCAACCTTGCCGCGTGCGAACCACGCATGGATCTCACTGCCGGAGGCGCTGCGGAACGAGACATTCTGGGCGTTGAGGACCGTGGGCGGCGCACCTATCGCCGCTCGCGAAGGCCCGGCAACGAGCACACACCCAGACGTAACCAGGGTGCCGGCCGCGATCGCGGCCCAGCGACGTCTCATCCCATTTCCTATCGCTGATCCTTTGCGCACGTCGCCCGTCACGGTCGTCAGCGGATGACGCGGCGCCAGCGTTCGTACGGGAGCGTCAGCCCGATGACACCACCGATGCCGGCGCCCCACGCGGCCCCGACTCCCGCCGCGCGCCAGTCGGTGCGATAGTGCGGGCCGCCCCTGCGTCGTGGATCGTTGAGGAGCGCGTACGAAATCGCGCCCCCAATCGCGCCGGAGGCCGCGCGCTCGAACATGCTCGCTCCCCGCGACACACCTCTACTCACGTCGAGACGGCGAACCGAAGCGCGCGGAATCGCGACTGATCCCACGCTGCCCGGGATCCTCAGGCGAATGGTGTTTCCGTCAACGGATTCAACCGTGCCTCGTAAGGTTTGCCTGCGCTCGGGTGCCTGCTCCTGCCGAAACGTCTCCGGAATCCAGACGCGAACGCGCGTGCCCGGCTGAACGTCGTTGGGAAACTGCGCGTCGGCGAGGCGAGGTGCGGCGAGTACAAGGCCGACGATTATCAGAAGACGCTTCATTGCTCCTTCTTGGGCGGAGGGATCTCGGGCTTGGCCGGATTCCCGGCGCGTTCCCCTTGGAGTTTCTCGTTGAAGCGCTGTGCCTCGCCGATGCGCTCCACCTCGAGCGCCATGGCATCCACCGACTGCTGGAGATACTCGAGGCCGCGCTCATCCCCTTGCTTCACGGGCGGCAGTGTCTCCTGGCGCCGTCTCTGCGCTACGGCCCGCGCCATCAGGTAGGCTATGGCCCCGGCAGCCAGCAGCACGAGATGCACGTCGCCATGCGCCCGCTCACCCATCGCCGCGGCGTAACCAGCTCCGGCCACGTTGATCAAGACGAAGAGCGCCGCGCCTATCCGCCAGAGCTTGGTGCGTCGAATCATGAGAAACTCTCCTGCATACAGAACATTACGCGCCGGATAGACCAAAGTTACTGCCAACCGGGCCTCGTGCGGCGTTAGTGAACGACCGACCTCATCCGAACAATGACTTGACGACGAACAGTATGTTGGCCGGGCGCTCGGCCAGGCGCCGCATGTACC
>JADGQU010000352.1 GCA_017881545.1 Gemmatimonadaceae bacterium | reverse complement strand
GATTCCGAAGACTCCGGCGGGCGAGGCACTCCGCGCCTGGCTCGACGCGTTCAACAGCGCCGACAGCGCACGAATCGGCGACTACGCACGCCGATTCCAACCGGACATCCCACTCGACGACGAGATGGGATTCCGCGACCAGACTGGTGGATTCGATCTGCTCAGCATCGAACGCAATGAGCCGCGCCATCTCGAGTTCACCGTGCGCGAGCGAAACAGCCCGATGACGGCATATGGTGTGATCGAGGTGTCGGCTACCGAGCCGCTGCGCGTCACGAAACGCGATATGCGGGCGATGGGACCGAACGGCTCACCCGCGGCACTGCGTATTGATGCGGCGGAGCGCGCTCGCGTCGTTGCCGGCGCCGCGGCACTGTTGGATACGTTCTACGTCTTCCCCGATGTCGCAAAACGCATGGGGGATTCGCTGCGCGCGCGGCTGGCGCGCAAAGCGTACGACCAGTACAACAACGGGATCATGTTCGCGCTTCGGCTCAACGACGATCTGGTCGAGATCGCGCACGACAAGCATCTGAATGTCGACTACAGCCCGCGGCCGTTGCCGCCGGAGCAGTCGCGTCCCGTCGGAGCGCCAGAGCCCCCGCCTTCGCCGGAAGATGTCGCGCGCCGGCAGGAGTTCGTCGATCGAATCAACTGCGGTTTCGTCAGGGCCGAGCAGCTCCCTGGAAATGTCGGCTATCTCAAGTTCAACGGGTTCGTCGGCGTGGATTTGTGCGGTCCCACCGCATCGGCGGCAATGAATTTTCTTGCTTCCACACGCGCGCTGATCATCGATCTGCGGGAGAACGGCGGCGGCAACCCGTCAATGGTAGCGTACCTGTCGTCGTACCTGTTCGACAAGCGAACGCATCTCAACGATCTCTGGACGCGTAACACCGGCAAGACGGAGGAGTTCTGGACCCGCGATACGGTGCCGGGCCGCCGTTTCGGCGGGGAGAAGCCCGTCTACGTGCTCACATCGGCGCAGACTTTTTCCGGCGGCGAAGAGTTCGTGTATAATCTGAAGAACCTGAAGCGGGCGACGATCGTCGGCGAAACTACGGGCGGCGGTGCGCATCCCGTCTCCGGCCACCGGATCGATGAGCACTTCTCCATTGGCGTGCCCTTCGCGCGCGCGATCAACCCGATTACTCACACGAACTGGGAAGGCGTGGGTGTGAAGCCGGATATCAGTGTGCCGGCAGGTGATGCGTTGGCGACCGCGCAGCGGCTGCTACGCGAAAAGGGGCGCCAATAGTCCGACAGTCAGATCGTGAGGCCGACCTTGCGGGCTACCGCGACGAAGCGCGGATCGGAGTGTAGCCGGGCGAACGCCGGCTCCAATTTCATGACGAATAGGGCTGGGGCACGCTCGACGTACGCTTTCTCCAGCTCAGAGATCGCCTGGTCATCATCTCCGAGACCCGCCTGAATTACCGCCAGCGAATAGTGTGACACATACTCTCCCGCTCTCGCACGACCACGCAGGCGATTCAGCTCGGCCCGCGCCTCCTCTCGACGGCCGCATTTTGCGTAGGTGTAGCCCCGCACACCGAGCAACAGCGTGAGAGGCTGATCCGCCGAGTTCTTGAGCGCCGCGAGGGCTTCGGGGCAGCGGCCGAGATTGACGTAGACTCGCGCGAGCTCCTGACGCAGTCCCACGAAATTTGGGTCGCGCTCGAACACTTTGCGCGCCTGTGCGAGCGCCTCGGGATAATGCCCGGTATAGAACAGGATGCTCACGAGGCGGGTGTTGTTCAGACCAGAGAACGGATCGAGGTCGATTGCGCGACGGAGCTCAGCGATGGCCGCGTCGCTGCTGTCCTTTACCAGGAAATACCACGCGCGATACAGGTGTATGGGAGCGTAACGCTCATTCAACCTTAGCGCTGTGTCGAATTCGCGCGCAACCGTAGGCCAATCCCAGTCATGAAACAGCGCGATAAAAGCCAGTGAGACGTGCACTTCCACCAGGGTACTGTCGTGCGCGAGTGCCAGCGCTGCATATCGCTTCGCCGTTGGGAAACCCCGACTCGGAAGCACAAAACCGAAGTTCGACTGCAACGCGTAAGTATCCGCCAGCCCCGTATAAGCAAGCGCATAGGAGGTGTCGGTCGCGATCGCCTGCCGAAAATACTCCTGTGCTTTCCTGAGCCCCGCCGAATCGCGCCTCTCGAAGAAGTAGCGACCCTGGAGATACAGCTCGTGGGCCTCGCGGTTCTCGGTCGGGCGCTTCGCCGAAGCAATGGTCACCGACGAGATGCGCGGGAGCAACTGGTGGACGATCGATCGGGTGACAGAATCCTCGATGGTGAACACGTCATCCGTCAACGCGTTGTGATCGAAGACGTCTGACCATACTTCCTTTCCAGTCGCCACTTCGATCAGACGCGCCCCCACTCGCCGGCGGTCGCCTATTCTCGTCACGCTCCCATCTACCACGTACTGGACGTGAAGCTGATCTCCGATTTCGCGGGGATCGAGGCCTTTTCGCCTGAGGCTGAAGGCCGAAGTGCGCGACATCACGCTCATGCCTTTCACCTTGCCAAGCTCCGTCGTCAGCTCGTCGGCGAATCCGTCGCTGAACGGAAGGTTTGTGGAGTCGCCACCGACATTCGCGAACGGCACGACGGCGATCGAGACAGTGGAAGCCGCGGATGATGTGGTTGGCGTCCGAGTAGTTGAAGCGTGAGCGAAATGAACCGCTAGATACGCAAGCACCAACGCCGTTACACCGGTAGCGGTGAACAGCGCGCCTCTTCGCTCCCGCCGGAAGGAATCGCCAACCGCGCGTCTCACTCGCCGCGATCTGGCCAGGACCCTTCCGACTGTCCCACTCGCGAGCGTCCGAACTCGCGCCAAGTCGCGCAGCAGCAATTCCGCGCTGGCGTACCGCCTGGCTGTATCCTTACGCAACAGCCGCAGCACGAGACTCTCGAGTGCCGCGGAGATTTCGCTCCGATATGTCGAGGGTAACGGCGGCTCGTCGTGGAGGATCGCCAGCGCAACGGCGACCTCTTCATCTCCGTTGAATGGCTTTTGTCCGGTGAGCATTTCGTACATGAGCACGCCAAGCGACCACAGGTCTGCCCGCCCGTCGACTTTGTCGCCCTGAACCTGCTCCGGCGACATGTACGACACGGTCCCGAAGTGCGCACCAGTTTCGCTCTTGCTCTGGTCCCGCGCTTTTGCCAGGCCAAAGTCCAGGATGCGCACCGTTCCGTCCGGCAGCAGCATGACGTTGCCGGGTTTCAGATCGCGATGCACGACTCCAGCGGCGTGGGCGCCTTGCAACCCTTCAGCGACCTGTCGCGCGATCTCCAGGCATTCGCTGATTGGCAAGCAGCCGTCGCGCTTCAGGCGCGCTCGAAGAGTCTCTCCTTCGT
>JADGQU010000082.1 GCA_017881545.1 Gemmatimonadaceae bacterium | reverse complement strand
CGCCTTGCCCGCCTTTCCAGCTTTGCGACGGACCTGTTCTCCAACGTACTTGATTCCCTTGCCCTTGTAAGGCTCGGGTGGCCTGAGGCTGCGCAGCTCGGCGGCAACCTGGCCCACGATTTCCTTGTTCGCGCCCTCGATTATGATCGAGGTCGGCTGCGGCGCGCTCAGCTTGATTCCCTTCGGGGCTTCGTACTTCACCGGATGCGAGAAGCCAAGCGCCATCTGCAGCCCATAGGGACGTTGCTCGGCTTTGTAGCCGACTCCGATAAGCTCAAGCTCCTTTTTGAACCCCTTCGTCACACCCTCGACCATGTTGGCTACGAGCGTACGGCTAAGGCCGTGCAGCGCCTTGTGCTTGTCTTCATCCGACGGGCGTTCGACCAGAATCTGGCCGTCCTTGAGCGAGACCTTCATCTCCTCGTGGAGCGTCCGCTCCAGCTCACCCTTCGGTCCCTTCACGTGGACCTTGTTGCCTTCGACCGTCGCCGTCACGCCTTTCGGGATGACTACAGGATGCTTTCCAATTCGTGACATCTGTCTCTGTCTCCCTTACCAGACCAGGGCGAGAAGCTCGCCGCCGGTGCGGGCCTGCCGCGCCTGACGATCCGACATCACACCCTGCGATGTGCTGAGAATCGCCATGCCGAGCCCGTTGCGAACGCGCGGAATTTCCGCGACCGCGACGTACTTGCGAAGTCCGGGCGTCGAGATGCGACGCAGCTCGCGGATTACGGGCTGGCCGCCCTGCGCGTACTTGAGCACCACGCGCAGCAGCTGCCTGCCTTCCTCCGTATCGAGCGTCTTGTAGTCCTGAATGAAGTTGTTCTCCTTCAGGATCTTCGCGATCTCCACCTTGAGCTTCGAGAGCGGCATGTCCACGCGGCGGTGCTTCGCCCCGCAGGCGTTGCGGATGCGCGTGAGCATATCGGCTATCGGATCGGTCATACTCATTAAATAATCTTCCTCGGTTCCACCGTATCCCGTCGCCGGGACGCGTAGAAATGAATGGTTACCAGCTCGCCTTGCGGACGCCCGGGATATAGCCCGACAGCGCCTGCTCTCTGAAGCAGATTCTGCAAAGCCCGAACTTTCTCAGGAAAGCGCGCGATCTTCCGCAGCGCCCGCAACGGTTGTGTTGCCGCACAGGGAACTTGGGCTTGCGCTTGCTCTTCTCCACCATGGCCTTTCTCGCCATCAGCCTTCTCTCTCTCTAAAAATAGGTTCGCAGTCCGTGTCGTTGGACACCCTTACTGATTCTGCGTAATGATCGGCTTGTCGTCGCCACGGAATGGCATCCCGAGCTCGCGCAGGAGCGCGAACGCCTGGTCGTCCTTGTTCGTCGTGGTGACGAGAGTGATGTCCATCCCGTGGATTTGCTCGACCATGTCGTAGTTGATCTCCGGGAAGATCATCTGCTCCTTGACGCCCAACGTGTAGTTCCCGCGTCCGTCGAACGACCGCGTGTTGATGCCGCGGAAGTCGCGAATGCGCGGAATCGCGACCGTCACGAACCGATCCAGGAACTCCCACATCCGGGCGCCGCGAAGCGTGACCGCGCATCCGATCTCCTGACCCTCGCGCAGTCCGAAGTTGGCGATCGACTTCTTTGCCTTCTTCCGAACCGGACGCTGCCCCGTGATGATGCTCAGCTCGAAGACGACGGTATCGAGAACTTTCGCGTTCTTGATCGCTTCGCCGACTCCGCAGTTGATCACGATCTTCTCGAGCGTCGGGATCTGATGAACGTTGGTGAAGCCGAACTGGGACATCAGCCGGTCACGCACCGTCTTCATGTAGTAGACGTGGAGGCGCGGCGGCGGTACGGGCAGGTCCTTGCCGGCGTGCTCCGCCTGAACCTGCGCCTGAACCTCGCGCTTCTTTCCCTGCTTCTTCTCTTTCGTTGCCATTCTCTAATCCTCGCTCAGCGCACGCGGGGGATGGGCTCCCCGTTCTTGACGCTGACGCGCTCCTTGGTTCTTCGACGCTCGATGTGCGTCGTATCTGTGTCGAAACGGGCCTTCGTACGGGTCGGCAGGCCGGACTTCGGGTCGAGCAGCATCACGTTCGATGCGTGCAGCGACGCCGGTGCCTCGCGAATTCCGCTCGTCTCCTCGGCCGTCCGCGCCTTGCGGTGCATCTTCACCAGGTTCACGCCCTCGATGAGAACGCGGCCGGTCTTGAGGAACACGCGCAGCACCTTGCCTTCCTTGCCCTTGTCGTCGCCGCGCATCACCCGCACCGTGTCGCCCTTCGACACGTGCAGCTTCTCGCGCTTCGCGTTCTCGGCGTGACGGGCGTGGAGCCGCTTACCTGCCGTCTTCCTGTATGTAAGTATTCTCACTCTACAAAACCTCTGGTGCCAGCGAGACGATCTTCATGTACTTCTTCTCGCGGAGCTCGCGCGCCACGGGTCCGAAGATGCGGGTCGCCCGCGGCTCGCCCTGGTCATTGATGATTACGACTGCGTTCTCGTCGAAGCGGATGTAGGAGCCGTCCTTGCGGCGCGTCTCCTTCGCCGTGCGCACCACCACCGCGCGTGCCACGTCCGATTTCTTGACGGTGCCGTTCGGGAGCGCGTTCTTCACGGCGACGATCACGACGTCGCCGAGCGAAGCGTAGCGCCGCCGGGTTCCGCCGAGCACGCGGATCACGAGCGCCGTTTTCGCGCCCGAGTTGTCCGCTACCTTGACCACCGATTCCTGCTGGATCACTGGTCGTCTCCGTTAACGTGCACGTTCGATGATTTCGACCACGCGCCATCGCTTGTCTTTCGACAAGGGCCGGGTCTCCATGATGCGGACGGTGTCGCCCGTCTTGGCCTCGTTCAGCTCGTCGTGCGCTTTCAGCTTCGTCGTGCGGCGAACCATCTTGCCGTACACGGGATGCTGCACTCTGCGCTCGATCGAGACCACGACGGTCTTCGCCATCTTGTCGCTGACGACCTTGCCGATGCGCGTCTTCCGCGCGTTCCGCTCGATCGCCCCGCTTTCTCTCTTCGCCAATTCAGCCATTAAGCCCTCTTACTCCTCTTCGCACGGTTCGTCGCAGTAGCCGATTTAAGCCCGCGTCTTCCCGTCACACGTCTGGCCTTCACACGCGTCGGCTCTTTCGCCTCGGCGATTCCAATGATTTTCTCGTTCAGTATCGTCTTGAGCCGTGCCACGTCTCTGCGAATCACCCGCAGCCGCAGCGGGTCGTCGAGCGTGCGCGTACCGGACGCGAGGCGGAGATTGAATCTCTCCCTCTCCAGCTCGGCGATGCGGGACTTGATGTCCGCCTCGCCCATCTCGCGAATGTCCTTAGCCAGCATCCGTATGCGCCTCCTCACGTGTCACGAACTTCGACTTCACTCCGATCTTGGCGGCGGCCAACGCCATCGCCTTCTTTCCGATCTCGGGCGTCACGCCCTCGAGCTCGAACATCACTCTTCCCGGCTTTACTACCGCCACCCAGCCTTCCGGTGAGCCTTTCCCCTTACCCATGCGGGTCTCGGCCGGCTTCTTGGTGATCGGCTTGTCCGGGAAAATCCTGATCCAGACCTTGCCGCCACGCTTGATGTGGCGCGTCAGTGCCACACGCGCCGCCTCGATCTGCCGGTTGGAAACCCAGCCGGGCTCGAGCGCCTTCAGGCCATAGTGTCCGAAGGAGACTTCATTGCCACGCGTGGCAAGCCCCTTCGTTCTCCCCTTGAACCGCTTTCTGAACTTTACGCGCTTGGGACTGAGCATTTTCTATATTCCTCAGACGCCAGTCGAGTAGGTCTTGCCGCGGCGATCTTCGACGATCTCGCCCTTGAAGATCCAGACCTTCACACCGATGGTGCCGAAAGTGGTCTTCGCGGTGGACGTCGCGTAGTCGATGTCCGCGCGCAGCGTATGGAGAGGCACACGACCCTCGTGATATCCCTCAACGCGCGCGATCTCGGCGCCGCCCAGGCGGCCGCCGCACTTGATCTTGATTCCGCCCGCGCCCATGCGCATTGCGCTCTGCACCGCGCGCTTCATGGCGCGGCGGAACGAGATGCGCTGCGCCAGCTGGTTCGCGATGTTGTCGGCAACGAGCTGCGCGTCGAGCTCGGGACGCTTGATCTCTTCGACGTTGATCCCGACTTCCTTCCCGGAGAGCCTGGTGAGCTCGTCGCGGAGCTGGTCGACTTCGGCGCCCTTCTTACCGATGACGACGCCCGGACGGCCCGTGTGGATCGTGACGACGACCTTGCCCGGCTTCCGCTCGATGCGGATGTCGGCAATAGCCGCGTGGCCGAGCCGCGCCTTCAGATACTTGCGAAGGAGCTCGTCCTCACGAAGGAGTGCCGGAAAATCGCGGTTCGCGTACCACTGCGATCTCCACGTCTTGGAGATGCCGAGGCGGAAGCCGATCGGATGTGTTTTCTGTCCCATTAACTCTTACTCCTCGAGGACTTGGAAGCCTTTGGTGCCGAAGACTCAGCAGTGCGCGCGGGGCGCGAAGCGCTGACCTTCTTCTCTTCTCGCGCGTCGAGAAAGATCTCGACGTGACTGGTTCTCTTTCTGATCGGCGTAGCGCGTCCCTGCGCCGCCGGCATGAAGCGCCGGAGTGCCGGACCTTCGTTCACGATCGCGTGACTGATGTAGAGCGTGTCAACATCGACCGGCTCGCTCCCTTCTCTCGACTTGAACTCGGCATTCGCGACCGCGGAGTTGAGAACCTTCGCGATCTGCTTCGCCGCGTGCTTCTTCGAGAACTTGAGCAGGCCCAGCGCTTCGTTCACATCCTTGCCGCGGATCTGATCGATGACGAGACGCATCTTGTACGGCGACTGGCGCGCCGTGCGCTGAATGGCGCTCGACACTCCCTTTCTCTCAGCGGCGTGACGCGCCGCGCGAACTCTCGATCTCTCGCTCACTTGCCCCTCTCCCCGCCCTTGGCCGGTGGGCCGGACGACGCCGGCGCCGCGCCAGGAGACGTCGGAACTCCGCCCGCCTTCTTGTCCGTCGCCTTCACCGCGCCCGTGTGGCCGCGGAAGAGACGAGTCGGCGAGAACTCGCCGAGCTTGTGCCCAACCATGTTCTCGGTCACGTAGACCGGGATGAACTTGTTGCCGTTGTGGACCGCGAAGGTGTGACCGACGAAGTCGGGGATGATCGTGCTCGACCTCCCCCACGTCTTGATCACCCGCTTCTCGTTCTTGTTGTTCATCGTCGAGACTTTCGCCATCAACGCGTCCTGAACGTACGGTCCCTTTTTTACACTTCTCGCCATGTCCGAGTCCCAGAGTTGGTTGCTTGCTACTGAGTTGCTTTGCCGCGCTTGCGTCCACGAACGATCAGGCGCTGCGATGGCTTCTTCTTGTTGCGCGTCTTCACGCCTTCCTTGTTGCCCCACTTGTCCACGACGTTGCGGCCGCCGCGCGTACGACCACCGTGCGGATGATCGACCGGGTTCATGACTTCACCGCGAACCTTGGGGCGCACACCGAGCCAACGGCTCTTTCCAGCCTTCCCGTGCGACAACAGCTCGTGCTCGGCGTTTCCAACCGTGCCGACCGTGCCAAGGCAGTCGCCGTGCACCATGCGCATCTCGGTGGAAGCCATGCGGAGCGTTACGTACTCGCCTTCTTTCGCAACAACCTCGAGGGAAGTGCCTGCAGCACGTGCCATCTTCCCGCCGGCGCCCGGCTTCAGCTCGACGTTGTGCACGTCGGTGCCGAGCGGGATCTCGCGTAGTGGAAGCGCATTGCCGACGCGGCTGTCGGAGCCCTTGCCGGACACGATCTTGTCCCCGACAGAAAGTCCCTTCGGATGCAGGATGTAGCGCTTCTCTCCATCCTCGTACTCGACCAGCGCTATCCGCGCGGTGCGATTCGGATCGTATTCGATCTCACGCACCGTCGCCTGCATGCCGAACTTGTTGCGCTTGAAGTCGATGATCCGATACATGCGCTTGTGACCGCCGCCGATGCGGCGCATCGCTATGTGTCCGTGATTGTCGCGCCCGCCGCTCCTCGTGAGCGGCTCCATCAGCGACTTCTCGCCCGTGGTCCGCGTGATCTCCGAGAAATCGGAGACCGAGTGGGAACGCGAGCTTGGGGTTACTGGCTTGAATTGACGAACGGGCATTGTGTTATGCGCCCTCGAAGATTTCGATCGAATCGCCGTCTTTCAGCGTTATGATCGCTTTTTTCCAGTGTGGACGACGTCCGACAACCTGACCCACGCGGCGATCCTTGCCGCGATGGTTCGAGGTCCAGACGCCGGTGACCTTCACGTTGAAGAGCTCTTCGATCGCTTTTCTGATCTGCGTCTTCGTCGCTTTCGGGTGCACGCGAAACGTGTACTCACCGCGATCCTGATACGCCGTCGAAGTCTGCTCGGTGACGATCGGAGTGATGATGGTGCTGGTCAGTGTTGGCATCGCTTAATCCTTATTTCCCTTTCTTCTTGCCGGCCGATTTCTTGGCGGCAGGCTTCTTGGCGCTCTTTGCCTTCGGCTTGGCGGACTTGCCCGCGGCCTTGGCTGCCTTTCTCGCCGTCTTGTGGGCGTTGGAGTTCTTGGTCGCGGCCTTTGCCGTCTTGCGCTCCGCCTTCTCCGCTCCGCGAGACTTGCTCTCCGCCTTCGGGCGCGCGGCATGTGGCTTCTCGTCCACCTTCGCGAGTGTGTAGCCGAGCGCATTTGACTCGACGAGCACGACATCGGACCAGAGGATGTGGTACGTCGAGACGTCCGAGTACGGCATCACGTGCGTCCGCTGCAGATTGCGACCGCTCAAGAAAACATTGGGCTTATTGCCGTCTGTAAGAATCAGCACCTTCTTGTCCGTCACGCCGAGTGCCCCGAGCAGCGAGACCATCTGCTTGGTGCTGGGCGCGTCGTAGTTGAAGTTGTCGATCACGATCAGCGCGGCCTCGCTCGCGCGCGCGTTGAGCGCGCTCTTGCGGGCAAGTGCACGGATCTGGCGCGGAACCGTCTGGTTGTACTTGCGGCCCGTCGGGCCGAACACAGTACCGCCGCCGACGAAATGCGGAGCGCGGCGCGAGCCCTGACGGGCGCGGCCGGTTCCCTTCTGCTTCCACGGCTTCTGGTTGCCACCCGTCACGAGACCGCGCGTCTTGGTGTACGCGAGCCCGAGACGCTGATTCCCCAGGAACGCCTTAACGGCCTGGTGCATCACCGGCATGTTGATCGTACCGTCGAACAGCTCGGTCGGAAGATCGACGCTCTCGCGCGCGGTTCCGCCGGCGGTGTACGCGGCTGCCTTCAGAGTGGGATTCGTAGTCTCAGCCATGATTAGCCCTGCTTCTTCACGAGCACGATCCCGTTGGTGGGACCGGCCACGGAGCCGCGGATGTAAAGGAGGTTGCGAGCCACGTCCACGCGCTCGATGCGAAGGTGCGTCTGTGTGTGCCGCTCGGCGCCGTAGTGACCAGGCATCTTCTTGCCCTTGATGACACGCGACGGATCGGTGCCGGGTCCGATGGAGCCGGGACGACGGTGCTTGGTGTTGCCGTGTGTGTTGGGACCGCCATGGAATCCGTAGCGCTTGACGACGCCCTGGAAGCCGCGGCCTTTCGAAGTTCCCGTCACCTTCACCTGCTCGCCCGGAGTAAAGATCTCGACCGTCACCTTGTCGCCAAGGTTGTAGGTCGGAATCTCTTTCCTGTTCTCCTTGAGCTGCGCGTCGTCGAGGCGGAAGCTGCGGAGAACTTCGGGCGCGACGGTGAGACCGGCTTTCGCCGCATGGCCAATGACGGCCTTGTGCGCGCGACGGCCGCGGGGAGTGCGTTCGCCCTTCTTCGACTCGCGGGCGTGGCGCTGCTCACCGAAGCCGAGCTCGACGGAATCGAACCCCACCTGGTCCTTTTTCAGAACCTTGACCACCGAGTTGGGAGTTGCCTCCACGACGGTGCAAGGTATCTGCTGTCCCTCTTCATTGAAGATCTGGGTCATGCCCAGCTTCCTGCCGATGATACCGATCATTGAATTCCCTGATTAGTCCGCAGTCCGCAATTAGTCCGCATACCGCAGTCGCAGTAGTTACTCAACCTTGATCTCGACGTCGACGCCGGCGGGAAGATCGAGCTTGGTCAGCGCGTCAACGGTTGCCGCGCGCGAATCCAGAATGTCGATCAACCGCTTGTGCGTCTTGAGCTCGAACTGCTCACGCGACTTCTTGTCGACGTGCGGCGAGCGGAGAACGGTCCAGCGCTTCGTCTTGGTCGGCAAAGGAATCGGACCACTCACCTGCGCGCCCGTCTTCTCGGCCGTGCGGACGATGTCCGCGGCGGCCTGATCGATGACGGCGTGGTCAAACGCCTTGAGCCGAATTCTGATTCTTCCTGCCATAGCTTTCTCTCGTGTCTTGGAATTGCGAACTTCGGACTAATTGCGGACTGCGGACCTACTGCGGACTGCGACCGTTTACTTCAAGATCTTGGTGACGACGCCTGCACCGACGGTGCGGCCGCCCTCTCTGATGGCGAAGCGAAGGCCCTCGTCCATTGCGATCGGCGTAATCAGCTCGATCGTCATCTGAACG